>USHE01000094.1 GCA_900554385.1 uncultured bacterium
TATAGGCACTACTATGACTATTGGCAACAAGGTAATTCCTAATCTAGTTGGCGTTGATATTGGATGCGGAATGGCAGTTGCAGAATTGAAAGAAACCAGAATTGATTTACCTAAATTAGATTCTGTTATCAGAAAGAAAGTACCATCAGGCTTTTCTATACGTGATAAAGCGCATAAGTTTTTAAGAAATGTAGACCTTGAGGAATTATATTGTTATAAGAACATTAATGTAGACAGAGCAGAAAAAAGTCTTGGAACTCTTGGTGGAGGTAACCATTTCATTGAGATAGATATCAGTGAGAGTGGACAATTATACCTTGTAGTTCATACTGGTAGCATAAACTTAGGTAAGCAAGTAGCAGAGTATTATCAGGACCTTGCATGGAAGAGTTTAAAGAATGGCAATAAGGGAGAACTGATTAAAGCAAAGATTGATGAATTAAAAGCAGCTGGTAGACAGAGTGAAATCGAAGCAGAGATAGCTAAGATACAGTCAACTGTTGAGTCAGTACCTAAGGAATTAGCATATTGTGAGGGAGAACTATTTGATAAATACATTCACGATATGAAGATTACTCAAGAGTATGCATATTGGAACAGAGAAGCAATATTAGATACTATTGTAGATGAAATGCATTTACATGTAGTAGAACAGTGGCAAACAATTCATAATTATATTGACACTGAAAATATGATTTTACGCAAGGGTTCTGTATCAGCACAAGCAGGTGAGAAATTAATTATACCTATGAATATGAGAGATGGAAGTCTTATATGTATAGGTAAGGGAAACCCTGATTGGAATTACAGTGCACCTCATGGAGCAGGTAGACTTATGTCAAGAAGTGAGGCAAAACAGAGTATATCAATGTCAGAGTTTAATAAAACAATGTCAGATGCAGGTATATACAGTACATCAGTAAATAAGAGTACAATTGATGAAAGTCCAATGGCATACAAACCAATGCAGGAAATCATTGATAATATAGGTGACACAGTAGAAATTGTGAATATAATCAAGCCTGTTTACAACTTCAAAGCAGGGGAAGAAGATTGACAACTTAAAATATTAAACCAGCCTTATGAATAGTCAATAAGGCTGGTTTAATTACTGTTTTATATTATTATAATAATAGGAGATAACTATGGAATACAAAGATTACTATGAAATACTAGGAGTAAAACGTGACGCAAGCGAGTCTGAAATAAAATCAGCATATAGAAAACTTGCAAGAAAATTTCACCCCGATGTAAATAAAACAAAAGAAGCAGAAAGCAAATTTAAAGACATAAATGAAGCCTATGAAGTTCTCGGCGACAAAGCAAAACGCCAGAGATACGACAGCCTTGGAGCGAACTGGCAGGGCGGTCAAAACTACACTCCGCCTCCCGGATTTGAAAACTTTGGATTTGGCGGAGGTGCAGGCGGAAACTATCAAAGTTACACCTTTAACGGGGCAGAATTTGGCGGGTTTTCCGACTTTTTCAGCTCACTTTTCGGAGATATGATGAGCGGAGGAGCATCCCAAAGCTATCAGGGGATGAACTTTGGCGGTTTTGACTTTGGCGGAACGCAACAAACTTCACGAGGACAGAGAACTCGCAGACAGCAAACTCCAAAAGAAGATTTAGATATAACAAAAAATCTAAATATCACTGCAAAAGACGTTTTTAACCAAAAGCCAATCAGTGTTAATTTTTCTGAAATGGAACGCTGTACACAATGTCCTCCAGGGGGAGGCTATTGCTCAGCTTGCGGGGGAACAGGTTTTACCAATGTAACAAAATCCATCAAAGTAAAACTTCCGCCGGAAGTCAAAGAAGGACAAAAAGTAAGACTTAAAGGCGAAGGGAAAGTTGATAGTTACGGACAAGCCGGAGATTTGTATTTGATTATCAATTTTAAAGACAGTGAATATGAAATTAACGGAACAGATTTAACAAAAGAAATCGAAATTACTCCGCCCGAAGCCGTACTTGGTACAAAAAAAGAAATCACAACCCTTCACGGAAACATTGGGATAAAAATTCCTCCAAAAACTTCATCAGGTCAAGCTTTAAGACTTAAAAACCTCGGACTTCCTAAAAAAGACGGAGGTTTCGGAAACTTAAACGCAAAAATAAAAATAGTTATTCCCAAAAACTTGACAGAAAAACAAATCGAATTGTATAAAAAAATTCAAGAATTATAAAAAAGCGGTCTAAGGACCGCTTTTTAAGTCTTGACATTTTAGCAAAAAACAACGACAATAAAACGCATAAGGGGGAGGATTTATGACTAAAGAAACTTATTTACACGACAAGCATATTCAGCTCGGTGCAAGAATGGTAGATTTTGCAGGCTGGCACATGCCTGTTCAATACACATCTATTATCGAAGAACACAAAAACGTAAGGGAACATGCAGGACTTTTTGATGTTTCGCACATGGGAGAAGTTTTCGTATCAGGCAAGGATTCTTTAGCATTTTTACAAAAAATCGTTCCTCAGGATATATCAAAGCTTGAATACGAAAAAGCTGTTTACTGCCAACTTCCAAATAAAAACGGCGGATTAATTGACGACTTAATTATATATAAACTCGGGATTAATTATTACCTTGTAATCTGTAACGCATCAAGAATTGACGAAGATTTGAACTGGATGGTAAGAAATAAAAAAGGTCTGGACGTAAAAATAGATAACCAATCCCACAATTATTCACTATTGGCAGTCCAAGGACCTGAGGCAGATGCAATTTTAAGAAAAATGGGACTCAATACTCATCAAGAATCTTTTACAATAAAACCGGCTGTAATATGCGGAAGAAAACTTCTCATCTCCCGCACAGGCTACACAGGTGAAGACGGCTACGAACTTCTGGTTGAAAATGAGTATTCAGAGGAACTATGGGATAAAATACTTGACTACGGAAAAGAATTTGGCATAAAACCTATCGGACTTGGTGCACGCGACACATTAAGACTGGAAGCGGCACTCCACCTGTATGGGAATGATTTAGATGAAAACACAACACCTATTGAAGCCGGACTTTCCTGGTCAATCCCTAAAGATAAAAAAGAAGATTATAACGGCAAAGATGTCATTATGAGCCAGCTTGCAAACGGTACAGAAAAGAAACTCGTCGGACTAAAAATGCTCGACAAAGCTATTGCACGCCATGAATATGAAGTTTATAAAGACGGAGAAAAAGTCGGAATTATTACAAGCGGCGGGATTTCACCTGTTTTGAATGCAAATATAGCTTTAGCTTATGTAAAAAATAATAAAGATATTTGCACCGGCTCAATCGTTCAAGTTATGATAAGAGAAAAATTACATAATGCGGAAGTAGTAAAACGACCTTTTATAGAAAAAAGAAACAAAATAAAAATATAGGAGAATGAAATGAGTATTACAGAAAAAATTCTTTGTTCAAAATCTCACGAGTACATCTTAAAAAATGATGACAACACTTATACGGTAGGTTTGACAGATTACGCCGTAGAACAACTTGGTGACATCGTATTTTTGGAACTTCCTGAAAATAACAGCGAATTCAAAAAAGGCGAAACTTTTGCAACTGTAGAATCAGTTAAGGCTGCATCTGAAATTTACATGCCAATCAGCGGTAAAGTTATAGAAGTAAACGAATCACTTGCAGATGCTCCTGAAACTTTAAATGAAGACAGTTATGAAAAAGGCTGGCTTGTAAAAATTGAAGCAACAGGGAATGAAGCTGAACAAAATGATTTATTAGAATACGAAGATTATAAAGAAGAATTGGAATAATGAAAAATTTTTTAGTACACGACGACAATACAAGAGCAGAAATGCTAAACAGTATTGGACTGAAACATATTGAAGATTTGTTTGCTCAAATTCCGCAAACGGCAATGATGCCTGAACTGAAACTTGAAAACCCGTTAAGTGAAATGGAAACCCAAAGAAAGATTAAGTCCATTGCAAAGAAAAACAATACGGATTATATAAGCTTTCTGGGCGGCGGGATTTACAACAAATTTATACCTGCTGCTATTGCACAAGTTGCAAACAGGTTTGAATTTCTTACAGCCTACACTCCATATCAGGCAGAAATAGCACAGGGAACTCTGCAAATTATGTATGAGTTTCAAACAATGATAGCAAGACTTACGGGAATGGACATTGCAAACGCAACAGTATACGACGGCGCAACAGCCTGCGCTGAAGCAATTTTAATGTCTGTAAGGATTTCAAAAAAGAATAAAGTGCTGGTGTCAGACAAACTTAATCCGGAATATATGGATGTAATAAAAACATACACCTGGGCAAACAATATTGAAACAGAATTCTTTAATGAAATTCCAGAAAACACATCTGACTACGCCTGCGTTTTAATCCAAAATCCTGATTTTTACGGGGAAATAACCGCATTAAAACCTGTAGACTGCCTGCTTGTAGTATGTACTGACATTTCAACTTTATCAATACTAAAACCACCGGTTGAAGCTGATATTGTGGTAGCAGATATCCAATCTTTAGGAATGCCGTTGAGTTTTGGAGGACCTCACGCAGGGGTAATGGCTTGTAAAGAAAAATACATGCGTCAAATGCCCGGACGTCTTGCAGGACGCACAGTTGATAAAGACGGGAATCAGGCGTTTACACTTACTATCCAAACCCGTGAACAACATATAAAAAGAGAGAAAGCAACAAGCAATATTTGTTCAAACCAAGCCCTGATGGGTTTATGGGCAAACTTATACTTAAGCCTTCTCGGAGAAAAAGGATTTCGTCAAGCAGGGTATTTGAGCGCGAAAAACGCCCACACACTTTCAAATAAACTTGCCGAACACGGTATAAAAACTCTTAACAAAAACTTCTTTAATGAATTTGTAATAGAGGTAGAAAACTCCGATAAATTTCTTACAAAATTAAAAACTTTTGGAATTATCGGCGGGCTGAAACTTGATGACAAAAAAATTCTGGTTGCAGCAACAGAAATGAATACCGAAGAAGAAATCAATTTATACGTAACAAGCCTCTTATAAGAGGCTTGTTTTTTAATTAACCATATAATGTTTTTACAAACTTATAAATTAATCTTGTTAAATCTTCATCACAATTAATAATTTCCCTTAATTCAGCCTGAATATCTTCAAGACTCTTAATATGCTCAAAGGCAAAAAGTTCTTGCGGTTTAACATCAAGTATTTCGCAAATTTTTTCTAAATTTTCGGGCTTTGGATAAGAAACCCCATTCTCAATTCTCCAATAATTTGCAGGATGTATTTCCAGTTGTTCGGCAATATATTCCTGCGAAAACTTTTTCTGTTCACGAAGTTCCTTTATTCGTTTTCCAAGTTGTTTTTTCAATTCCATAGTTTTATTAAAGCGCAAACTAATATCATTAGTTATAATATAAAATACAGTATAATATTATTTTCTTGACATATTATACAAAATGTATTACCATTTTATGCAGGAACTTTTAAATAAAATTGTATTTTATACAGGAGGCAAAATGCAAAAAACACATTGTTCAGAAAAAGGCTTTACATTAGCAGAAGTACTTATAACACTTGGAATAATAGGAATTGTAGCGGCAATGACCCTGCCTACTTTAATACAAAAAAATAAAAGAGCCGAACTTCAAAGCGGTTTAAAAACAGGATACTCATTATTACAACAGGCACTGCAGAGAATGAACGCCGATAACGGATGTCCTATAATTCCTGCAAACTATCCTTACAGAACTTTAAAAAACGAATTTATTAAATACTTTGATAACCCTATCGATTGTCAATGGGGTGGAGATCAAGGAACAAAAGAGTCTATACTCTGCGGGAAAGGGGTTATATCTGAAGGCAGCGGACAGGTTATGAAAGGAATTTACAAAACCTACAATCTTTCAAAAAATGAAATCAGTTCAGTACCGCTTGATGACGGTCAATTTGCACTTAAAAACGGTATGCTTGTAATGATAGAGAACCAACATAACGGTACAATATTTATCTCAATAGACATCAACGGTATAAACAAAAAACCAAACATCTGGGGACATGATTTATTTACATTTCAGCTAATGTCGGACGGAAAACTTCTCCCTATGGGAGCAGAAAAAACGGCTTATAACGAAAACACCCACTGCTCTAAAACCGCAACACACAATTTAAATGGAATTGCCTGTACAAAGAGAGCCTTGACAGACAGCAGCTACTGGAAAGGGATTTAATCTACACTAAAGCATCGTAAGCCCGCTTAATTTCCTGAATATCCTGCCACATAAGCCATTTCGGGCTGCCCTTTTCGTGAGATTCGTTTCGCAAAAGATATGAGGGATGAAAAATAGGCATCATTTTACTGCCAAAAGGACCGTCAAACCACTTGCCGCGAACTTTTGTTATCCCTATAGGCGAATTAAGCATAGTTGCAAGCGCAACCTTTCCGCAAATAAGAATTATACGAGGTTTCAGAATTTCAATTTGGGCTTCAAGATAAGGATAGCAAGCCTCTTTTTCCTCCGGCAGCGGGTCACGATTATTCGGGGGACGACATTTGAGAGTATTGCAGATATAAACATCTTTTTCTCTTGAAAGTCCGACTGATGCGAAAATTTTATCCAAAAGCTGTCCTGCTTTGCCAACAAACGGAACACCTTTTTGATCTTCATAATATCCAGGAGCTTCACCGATTAACATCATCTTATGATTTGCGACGCCGCCGGAAAACACAATATTTGTACGGGTTTTGCACAGCGAACATTTGTCACAATATTCACACATCTGCCTTAAGTCTTGTAAATCTTCTTCTATACTCATATAAATCCTTAGTAGTAAGATAAAAAATAACATAAAAAATTATTTTAAACAAATAAATTTTACATAAAATATGTTATTTGTATATGTTCATTTCTTTCTCTTTTATTGCGGGTAAAAGAGAAAGAAATGAACCAAAGAAAGAGAAAAACGCAATCGTTCCAGCGTCGCTACGCGCCGCAAAATCAAATTGAAGGAGTTGAAGGCAAAGCCTTCAACCTCTAGGGTGTGCTATCGTGCTAACGCACACGCACACCTA
>USHE01000095.1 GCA_900554385.1 uncultured bacterium
TTCGGATAACTATTTTCGGGGCCATTGGCCCCGGTAAACCCTTGTCCTTAGCTGAAACTATGACGCCCCCCCCCCCGTAAAATTATTGATATCACTGCATTTCATGCCATTTCCTTTCTTTTAACAATTTTCTACACACATTATTATAGCATATCAGCAAAAATTAAAAAAGCCCCGAACATGCTTGATTAATTTGCTTCAATAAGATAAAATATACTTATAGACAGTGAGGATAGTATGAGCAAATTAAATATCACAGTATGTATGGGAAGTTCCTGTTTCGCCCGCGGCAATGCACAAAATCTCGAATTTATAGAAAATTTTATTAAAGAAAACAAGCTGGAGGCACAAGTCGACCTCTCAGGAGCAAGATGCGAAGGAAAATGTGCAACAGGACCAAATGTTACAATAAATGGGACAGAATATACTGAAGTTGATGAAGATAAATTAAAAGAAATTTTAAGCTCATACAAATAAAAAATTTTTTAAATATTTAGTGTTTATTATAAAAAGGAGTTTTCAATGAATCGTCAAAATGCGGTGTACACATTATCAAATGAATGCCACGACTGCTATCGTTGTATAAGAGAATGTCCTGTCAAAGCAATTAAAATAGAAAACGGACACGCTTCAGTAATTCCGGAAAAATGTATTGCCTGCGGAAACTGCGTAAAGGCTTGCCCTTCAAATGCCAAGCGTGTAAGGACAGATATTGACAAAGCAAAAAATTTAATCCTTGCACAAAAAGACGTTTATGTATCACTCGCTCCGTCGTGGAGAGCGTCATTTGAAAACTCTGCCGAAAAAATGATTGCACTTCTGAAAAAATTAGGGTTTAAAGATGTTTCAGAAACCGCACTAGGAGCGCAGGAAGTTTCGATTAAAACCTCACAAATGCTTAATCAAACAGAAAAAGGGCTTTTTATATCAAGCGCCTGCCCTGTTGTTGTGGATTACATAAGGCTTTACATGCCGGAATTCACCAAATATATAACCCCAATCGGTTCGCCATTAATGACTCATGCAAAAATGCTTAAAGAAACTTATGGGAACGATATAGCAATTGTTTTCATAGGACCTTGCATTGGCAAAAAGAATGAAGTGAACTATTCTCACGGGCTATTTGATGTTGCATTAACTTTTGAAGAACTAAGAATGTGGTTTAATGATGAAATTATAGATATATCAACAGTTGCCAAAAGTAATGAATATCAATTTGTACCTGAATCCGCCTATGAAGGAACTCTTTATCCGATAGACGGCGGAATGAATCAGACAATAAGAAAAAGCGGCGTCAATGACAATGTCCAGCTTTTAGAAGTCTGCGGTTTAAGTTCACTCAAAAGAGCCTTGAACAATTTAGATGTAGAAAAATTAGATAAAACAATTTTTATAGAAGCACTTGCCTGTGAAGGCGGATGCGTCAGCGGACCTTGCATATCCTCAGAAAAAGCAGGAATTGTAATGGTATCGGATATTCTAACCAAAGAAAAGAAGCGAAACGAAATTCCAAAAGAACCAAAAACCGTTTATGAATACGATATACAACCCAAAGTTGTTGAAGATTCCTCCTACCCTATTGAAGATATTCTTAAAGTTTTGAAAAAAATCGGGAAACACTCTGTAGACGACGAACTTAACTGCGGAGGCTGCGGATACCCTACTTGCAGAGATTTAGCAAAAGCCCTGCTTGACGGAGATGCAGAACCGTCAATGTGCGTATCTTATATGAGAAAAATGGCAATGAGAAAAGCAGCAGCCCTCGTTCGCTGCATGCCGGCAGCAGTTGTAATGGTCGACAGTAATATGACTATTCTGGAAGCCAATGACAGCTTTATGCGAATGTTCACAGGCGATATGTACGAAGTATTCAAAGCACGTCCGGAAGGTCTTGCAGGTGCGGCTATCGACAGAATTGTAGACTTTTCAGACCTGTTTAAAACGATTTTGCAATCGGGAAAAGAACTGCATAAAGAACGCTATGCGGTTAAGAATAACCTCTACGACATAAGTATATTCACAATTGAAGAAAACGAAATAGTTGGTGCGGTTATTACCGACGTAACCCAATCAGAAACAAATAGAGAAAAAATTTCGCAAAAAGCTCACGAAGTTATTTCAAAAAACATTTCAATTGTTCAAGAAATTGCCTGTCTGTTAGGCGAACACATGGTAGAAACAGAAACCCTCCTGAGTTCAATAGCGGAAGACTACGATGATAAAGACGAAAAAGAGGCTAAATAAAAATGTTTATAGACATTGATTGCAGTCAAATGAAAAAATACAGCCAAAATGCTTACGGGGATTACTTTGTGTCCAAAAGATATCCCGATGAAGCTCGTCTTATTGCGGTTTTGTCAGACGGATTGGGCAGCGGAATTAAAGCAAATATTCTCTCCTGCATGACAGCAACCATGCTTTTAAGATTTATTGAAAATCAGCAAATTCCAATACATAAAGCCGCTGAAATCATAATGAACTCGCTTCCTGTATGCAAAGTCCGCAGAATAAGCTATTCTACATTTTCCGGCATAGACGTAAACGATGACGGATTTGCAAAGATTGTAGAAGAAGGCAACCCGCAGTTTCTCTGGGTCAGAGATAACGAAATATTAGAACCTGAATTTGAAACAATTCAATCCAAAACATTTAAAAACCGCAAATTAAAAATATACAAAATACAGCTAAGACTCGGTGACAGGCTTATATTTTGTTCTGACGGCGTAACCCAGTCAGGGCTTGGCGGCGGAAGGCTAAAGCTCGGACTAAGACGTGACGGCTTAATTGTACTGGTAAAAGATAAACTTGCAGAACATCCTGATATATCAAGTTCAGAACTTTCCCAATATATAGTAAGTCAGGCAAGAAATATAGAAACAGACCGCAAGCCGAAAGATGACATTTCAGCATGCGTACTATACTTCAGAGAACCGCGTGAAGCTCTGGTGTTTACAGGACCGCCTTATCATCAGCAAAAAGATAAAGAATACGCCGAACTTTTCGCAAATTTTAAAGGTAAAAAAGCAATAGCCGGCGGCACAACGGCAAATCTTATATCAAGAGAATTAAACCGTCCTATAACAATGGATACAACAATAAGTATCGGTAAACTTCCGGCGTGTTCATATATGGATGGCGTAGATTTGGTAACAGAAGGAATTTTAACCTTAACAAAAACTCTTGAATATTTAGAAAACGGTATTCAAGATATTGACAACGCTGCGGGTAAACTGGTAAAATTCTTACTGGATAGTGACTGCATTAACTTTATGGTTGGAGCAAAGTTAAATCAGGCACACTACGATCCGGCATTGCCTATCGAAATTGAAATTCGTAAAAATATCATAAAAAAAATGGCAAATGTTCTACAGGATAAATATTTCAAAAAAGTAACAATACAATATATGTAAATAAGTTAGGAAAAACAAGAGGCTGAGAATAATACATAAGGTCTGACGAAAGTTGGCAGAAAGGGTATAAAAAATGAGCAAAAAAATTAGTGTTAAAGTTTGTTTAGGAACAACATGTTTTGTAATGGGTTCGGCTAATTTGCAAGAATTAATCGAAACAGTACCGGCAAAATACGGAGATAAAGTGGAGGTTTCTGGAGTACCATGCCTTGGACTTTGCTCTATTGACTGGGAATTTTCAAAAGCACCTTACGTAAAAGTAGATGAAGATGTAATTAAAGAAGCTACAGTCGAAAAAGTTTTAAAAGCAATTGATGAAAAGCTCAAAGCACAATAATAAAACAAAAATCCCTCACTTTATTAGTGAGGGATTTTTCTAATCTACAAAATCTGCATCCCTAAAGATTGAATCTTTACTCATAGCAGAAGCTCTATCGGCTTTCATCTTGTCCAAAATCGGATAGAAAACTCTATCATATATAGAATCACCATTCTCGTAATGAGGAGAA
The DNA here is from genome assembly GCA_900554385.1 of uncultured bacterium. Taxonomy (GTDB): domain Bacteria; phylum Cyanobacteriota; class Vampirovibrionia; order Gastranaerophilales; family Gastranaerophilaceae; genus Scatousia. The sequence continues at coordinate 3,920 of USHE01000095.1, forward strand.
TTAAGTGTTCCATATTTATCACTTTTTTCCAATTTCTCCAAAAATTCAACGGAATCTGCTCGTGTTTTGTCCTGATGTTTAAAAACATTGAGCAATTTTATAAGCTTCTGTGTAATCTTTTCTTCCGGAAGTTCCATTAATTTCTGAGTTCCATCGTTAGAAAGCAAACACGAATGCTCAATATCATTATTTACATCGGAAAGTGCATAAATATCAATCCGTTTACTATTGTCAGAAATCTGAAACGTATAAGCATCCTTTTGAGTTTTTGCCTCAAACATCTGCGCAACACTGTTCCACTTTCTTTTATTAAGTTTTATATTAGACAAATCCAGTCGAGCAGTAAAATTAGTTTTACCGTCATATCTGTTGTTAATCATTACCATAAGTTTCCTCCTGCTCTTATAACGAACCTAAAAAACTTTTTTGACCGCTTGTTACAAAAGATTTACAAAAATTTTAATCGATTTTGGCGTTATCGACATAGCTCCAATATTGCAAATAGTATAAATTTCTTACCACATATCACAAAATTTTTCATGCAAGTTTTGAAAAATTTCATGTTTATGCGATAATTTTATTACTAGGTAGTAGAAAAAGAAAAGGGCTACAGATATGGCAATAAATACCCCTAAACAAACATCACACTTGAAAAGAGAGATTTTAGTAAGATTGATAAAATCTTTTATGAGTGACAATTTTGAAGAAAACACCCGTATGATACCATACGACATGCGTCCGAAAGGTCACGAAGTACCTTACAGATGCTGTATTTATAAAGAACGTGCAATTTTACGTGACAGAACAATCGCGGGTCTTGGACATTCTATTGAAGAAACCGAAGATTACGAACTTTTGTCAGACTTAGCACATAAAGCACTTGACAGAAAAGAACCTGATGAGCATCCTCTGACAGTTCTTACAACAGCTTGTAAAGGCTGCGTTCCTGCAAGAATATACGTAACAGACCTATGTCAGGGCTGTGTTGCAAGACCTTGCGTAAACACTTGCAAATTTGGCGCAATAAGTATTCAAAACGGCAAGTCCGTTATTGACCCTGCAAAATGTAAAAATTGCGGAATGTGCGCACAAGTTTGTCCTTATCAGGCAATCCAAAAAATTATCGTACCTTGTGAAAATGCATGCCCTGTCGGTGCAATCACAAAAGGGGATGATGGACATGCTCAGATTGATTTTTCAAAATGTATTTCATGCGGAAAATGCGTTTCTGCTTGTCCTTTCGGCGCAGTTCACGAAAAAAGCCAGATTATTGATGTACTAAAAAGCATTAAAGAAGGTAAAAAAGTTATTGCAATGCTTGCCCCTGCAATGATGGGTCAGCTTCCTTGCACTCCGGCTCAATTAAAAGAAGCAATCCTTAAATTAGGATTTTCAGATGTTTACGAAGTAGCACAGGGCGCAGACGTAACTACAAAAACAGAAGCGGCTGAATTTGTTGAAAGACTCGACGAAGGTGCAGAATTTATGACAACATCTTGCTGCGCAGGTTATAACGAACTTGTTGATAAACATATTCCTGAAATGAAGCCTTTCCGTTCTGATACAAAGACACCAATGTACTACACAGCAGAAATTGTAAAAAAAGAAAATCCTGATGCTGTAACAGTATTCTTCAGTCCTTGTGTAGCGAAAAGACGTGAAGCTCTCCAAAATCCAAATGTAGATTACGTTCTGAACTACGAAGAAGTTGGGGCATGGTTTGTCGCAATGAACATTCAAGTATCAGAATGCGGTGAAAGCGAATTTAAAACAGAAGCCTCAGCAGAAGCAAGAAACTACTGTGTAACCGGAGGAGTTGCAAAAGCAGTTCAGACACTTTTACCGGAAGAAATTCCTGCACACCCTGTTGTAATCGACGGATTAACAAAACAGTCAATTAGGGATTTGAAAAAATATGCAAAAAATGGCATGTGCGATTTAGGAAACCTAATTGAAGTTATGGCTTGTCAGGGCGGGTGTCTTGGTGGAAATGCCACGGTTAACGCATTTAAACCGGCATTAAAACAGGTTACGAACTACGTAAATGCCAGTGAATCACTAAAACCAACTGAAAAAGTTGGAAAATAACAATAAAAAAGCCCTGATAATTCAGGGCTTTTTAGTTATTTGCATTTAGTTTTGCCATTCCAGCTAAGGTCATCACAATGTAGATAGTCCATATTTTCATTAAGCAATACCCACGCAGTACAACCTTCACAAAGCCCATAACAATCTTTTCTATTACATGCTCGTGGAAAACTGTAAATTTTTATCACACTTGAGTCTTCAAGAGTTTCATCTTGAATTGAACTCGGCGAGCCAAAAGGATAAATTCCTTCTTTTGTAAGTATAAATGAAAACATATCCTGACCAAAAACATTCGGACCTTTAAAACCATTTATATCTACTGATATTGCACCGTAAGATTCATTTTGAAAACCACCTCCCGTAACATCAGGAGAACTTCCATAGGTATACATAAAAACACTCATCCCATCAGAAGTAATTAACTTTGATATATCAGTCATCGAATTAAAATTGTCAGAATTTTTACCATCAATCTTTTTATATGTTATATCCTTAAAGCAGCCTTTATCATTATGACAAATTTTTGAAGTCTTCATATATTTAGTCATAATATCAACCATAATATTTGAACCCTGTGGAGAGCCTTTTGCCATATATCCGCCATACCAGCCATCAGGAGTTCCATATTCATTTTTGGCAAATATATAAGCTTGAGAAACCGATGAATAAAATTTCTTTAAAGCTGTTACCGCAGCTTTTTCATTTTGTTTTTGTATCAACGCGGGCAGCGTCATCGTAGCAACTATACCGATTATAGCGAGAGTGATTAAAACTTCCGCCAGTGTAAAACCAAATTTTCTGGATAATGATATACCCTCACCTGGGCTTCGCCCACCCTCTCCCAGTGGTAGAGGGGAAGTGTTCCCGCCCCTAATTCGTACGAATTTAGACCCTGAAACGAGTTCAGGGTGACAAATGTGTGTAAACCCTTGCCCTGAGAGGAAACTACGGGGGGGGGGGGGGGGGGGGGGGGGGGGGGGGGGGGGGGGGGGGGGGGGGGGGGGGGGGGGGGGGGGGGGGGGGGG
>USHE01000096.1 GCA_900554385.1 uncultured bacterium
TAATAAAAATCACAGGTATAACCATACTTGACCCGATAATTGCAATTGTAGTCGCATCATTTATATTACGTGCTGGAATTAGTATTTCACGAACAACTTTAAATAATCTGCTTGACGGTTCACTTCCTGCGGATGAACTCAATAAAATCGGAATTTGCATAGACAGTTTTAAGCAAGATGGAGTTATTGACTACAAGGATTTGAAAGCCAGAAGTGTAGGACCGGGAAAACAGATTGAAATAACTCTGATTATGCCAAAAAATATGACAATAGAATGCTGTCATGATATTTGCGACAAAATAGAGGAAAAAATTAAAAATGAATTCGGGTCTTGCAATATCTCAATTCATGCCGAACCGGAAAATTGCCTTACACATATTTCCAATTAAGAAATTTATTTTATTTTTTTACCGAGTTTTTTAACAGTTTCAACATCTTCGTGAGGTTCTTTGCCTATTGTGGTAAGATAATTACCTATCAAAATACCCTCTACACAAGACATTAAAGCTTTTTCCTGATTTTCCTGCGATAATCTCATTCTACCGCCGCAAAAACGCAATACTGCATTTGGATTGGCAATTTTAAATACGGCAAGAGTTCTCAAAATATTTTCTTCATCTATCTTATCGTGATAATTTTCAAACGGAGTTTCCGGGATTGGCATAAGAATATTTATTGGAATACTATCCGGTTCAATTTCTGCAAGTTCCATTGCCATTTCTACACGCTGCTCAACAGTTTCTCCCATACCAAGAATAACTCCGCAACACAGTTCCATTCCGTATTTTTTAACCAACCTACAGGTATTTTATCTATCTTCCCACGTATGAGTCGTACAAACACTCGGATAATAGGATTTTGAGGTATTTATATTATGGTGAAATCTCTTTAAACCTGCATTTGCCAAAGCTTTTGCCTGTTCTTCATCCAATATTCCTATTGAGGCACAGCTTTTAATCCCATCGACATTATTTACAGCTTTTATTAATGCTACGACTTTATCAAAATCTTCTTCATCAGGAGTTTTGCCGGATGTTACAACCGCAAATCTGTCGGCGTTATTATCTCTGGAATGCTCAGCAGCTTTCACAACACCTTCAACCGGAATAAGCGGATATGATTCTATATCTGTTCTGTAATGAGAACTTTGGGCGCAATATTTGCAATTTTGTGAACATTTCCCGTTACGTGCATTCACTATTGAACAAAATTCTACGGTATCTTTAATGTATTTGGAAGAAATTTTCAGCAATTCATCCAAATCCATATTATACAAATTAAGCAATTCTTCTTTTGATAATTTCATTCCGGCTGTCATAACAAATCCTCCCTGACGAGGAAATATTATGCCAAATACAGCTTGAAGTCAAATTTTACGGAGTTGGCGTCGACTTTTTCTTAAAAATTTTATTCCAGCCATCTTTACAAAATTGACAGAAATTATTCCAGCCGTTTTTTATTTTTGTAGTATCAAAGTTTTTTACTTTATTAGTTAAATTGGAAATCCCGTTCTTTACGGATGGCATACCTTTCAACTTACTCAACCCGAAAATACCAAGACCTGCAACGAGAACTCCAAATAAAAGTTTTTTCCACATCGGATTTTGTGACTTTTTAGAAGGATTACTATGAACCATATAGTCTTGCTGCGGTTGTTGAAGATTTGTGTTCGGAGGAAGCGAAAACTGTGGACTCCCCATATATCTAGGCTGTGTTCCGGTGATAAATGCAGCTCCGTCATAATCCAAAATTCCGTTCGCTGCTGCCATATCAAGAGTATTCACTAAATTTGGTGATAACATATTTCCAACCTTTTTTAGAATAAAGCACAAATCTGCTTTAGCTACACATTTATATAAAGTTATATTTTTATTTTTAATTGCTTTTTTAGCGTGTGTTTGTTAAATTTTATTAATATGAAAGATTTTTTTATTAACAAAAAATTACTCAATGTATTGTGGATATTGTCTATTGCTGCTTTGATAATTTTTACGGGACACTATTCCAACATTCTGCTTGATGTCGGCAGGGAGGTTTATTATCCTGAAAGAATTTTGGAAGGCAAACTCTTATACAAAGACCTGTTTAATATTTACGGTCCTTTTGCATATCAATGGAATGCGTTATTGTATGCAATTTTTGGCACAAAACTCTCCACTCTATACTTTTCAGGAGGAATTTGCTCTATCGGAATAGTCAGTGCAATTTACTTAATTTCGGACAAATTTTTCTCAAAATCGTTAAGCTTTGCGTTTGGATGTCTTACTATTGCAACAGGTATTTGCGCTCCGCACTTGTTTAATTTTACATTTCCGTATTCACAGGCAATGCTTTTTGGAACTGTTGGATTTTTGTATTCTTTATTTTTTATGCTCAAATTCAACGAAACAAAAAATTCAAAATTTTTATATTTGTCAGCATTACTTGCCGGTTTTTGTGCGGTAAATAAATATGACTTCTTACTATATTCCGTGTTTGTTTTCGGGATTGCTTGTTTTACAAGAAACATCAGATTTATTCTAAATGCAATAACGTGTTTTGCAATAGTTCCGCTGATTTCTTTCGGAATTCTTTTTATACAGGGCGTAAACTTTGTACATCTGCTTGATACTGCACAAGTTTTAAATAAACTGGCAAAAACTAACACTTTAAAATACTTTTATTCTATTCAGGGAGTATTTTTCAACAAGCAAATGCTCACACTCTGGCCGATTAGTGCAATTAAAACATTTTTACTTGCCGGCGGATTATTTTTAGGGATAAAATTATTCGATATAAATAAGATTTACGGATGGGTTGTAACATCTTTATTTACTATACTTACGTTAATTTTTACAACCCCTGCAAATTACGTATTTGTACTTCCTGCACTGTTAATTGCCAGCTTATTCAGCACAAAAAATTTCAAAAAAAATTCTCAATTACTAATACTTATACTCGCAGTATTATCCGTCAGCGTAAAATCTTTTCTCAGCCTGACTCCAATGAATTATGGAAACTACTGTTTTGTTATCTCGCTAATTTCAGCATTTGCACTTCTGCTTTCTTATATAAATAAAAAATATCAAAAAAGTGTTCTGATTTTTATTTCAGCAACCGCACTTTGCTTTTTCGGAATGTTTTCTTACAACAGGATTTTCCACAATAACGAGAGAATTTCAGTCCCGCGCGGAACTGTTTACACAAATTCTCAGGACGCAAACGCAATTCTGGAACTTCTCGGATACATCAAGTACAAAAAAGTAAAAGACATTGTGATTTATCCTGAAGGTTTGCTGTTAAATTTTCTTTCCGATACAAAATCCGATGACTATTTCAATTCATTAATACCTTTGTATGAAGAAGTTTTTGGAGATGAAAGACTGATTGATTACTTCGCCCAAAAAAGACCTGAATATTTTGTAATGAGTAATCTTAACACTAAGGATTATTATTTTGAAACCATCTGTGTAAATTATGCAATTCCTTTCTGCAAGTTTATCTCTATGGAATACAAACCCGTTGAAGGTATTGATTACGGCAGAAGATTTTTAATTTATAAACGCTATTAATAATTTTATGATAAAATTTTAATGAAAGAATAAGAGGAAATAAGAATGGATAAATTTTACATAACAACAGCAATAGACTACGTAAACGGCGCACCTCACATAGGACACGCTTACGAAAAAATTCTTACAGATATCATAGCAAGACACTTTTCACAAAGAACTGATGATATGTTTTTCTTAACAGGTACTGACGAACACGGTATAAAAATTCAAAAAACTGCCGCCTCAAAAGGTATTACTCCAAAAGAACTTTGTGATGAAAATGCACAAAAATTCAAAGATTCCTGGAAAGCTCTTGATATCAATTATAACAAGTTTATCAGAACAACTGACGATTATCATAAAAAATCTGTTCAAAAAATATTTAAAAAACTTGTTGAAAAAGGTGATATTTACAAACACTCTTATGAAGGTTTGTATTGTACCGGATGTGAATGCTTCCTTAATCCGAAAGATTTAACTGAAGACGGACTCTGCCCTGATCACTTAAAAAAACCGGAAGTTGTAAAAGAAGAAAACTATTTCTTTAAACTGACAAAATACAAAGATGCAATTATTAAACATATAAAAGAAAATCCTGATTTTTTACAGCCTTCGTTCCGTGCAAACGAAGTCCTTAACCAGCTTGAAGATATTCAAGACATTTCTGTTTCCCGCGCAAAATCGAATGTTCAATGGGGTATAGATGTTCTTGATGACCCTGAGCAATCCATCTATGTTTGGATTGACGCATTGTCAAATTACATAACCGCACTCGGCTATGATACTGAAAATAACTCTGAAAACTTCAATAAATACTGGCCTGCAGATGTTCACGTTATAGGTAAAGACATTTTGAAATTCCACAGTATTTACTGGCCTGCATTCCTGCTTGCACTGGATTTGCCGTTGCCTAAACACATTCTTGCGCACGGCTGGATTACAATTGACGAAACTAAAATGTCTAAATCTCTCGGAAATGTAATTTCTCCAACTTCTGTTCTTGAAAACTTTGAACTAAAAGAACCTGATGCTTTCAGATATTACATGGCAACATCTGCACCTTGCGGACGTGACGGAAATTACTCGGATGAAGATTTTAAAGAAAAAGTAAACGCACACCTTGCAAACAGCATGGGTAACTTATTAAACAGAACGCTGTCTATGCTTGTAAAATACTTTGACGGAGTAGTGCAGCCTAAAAACTTTGCACTTGTTGACGGTGCAAATGAACTTTTGAAAAAAGCACTTGGCACTGTAAAAATTGTAGAAAACCACTTCAATCATTTTGAAGTGGCAGAAGCTGCACAGGAAATTATCGGTATTGTTGATATGACTAACAAATTCGTAACTGACAATGCACCGTGGACTCTTGCAAAAGAAGGTAAAATGGATGAGTGCGCTCAAGTATTGACAACTGTTTTGGAAATTATGTGCATTGTATCGGCATTGATTTATCCATACTGTCCTAATATTGCAGCGTCTATGGCTAAACAATTATCGTTCAATTTGAGCGTAAAATTAGACGATTTAACATCCGATAACATCAAAGAGGGTAAACTTATATCAAAAGAAGAAATAACCCCTGTATTCCTCCGTGTAGACTCGGAATTGGCTGACAAATCCTCTAAGAAATAAAACTTATACATATAGGGTTGAAATTTCAAAAAAATACGTTATAATAAAAATATCAGGCGCGCGGATTGCCGTCCGCGCTTTAAATGCCCGATTAGATGATATTAAGCACTATGATTATTAACAATAATAAGATTAGTGCTTTTTCGCTTACAGCGAATATCATTTTTATCACCTCCTTTCAAGCGTATATCGCGATTTTCAGTCTGTTGCGCTCGAAAAAGGTAAACAGGGCATACCCTCGTGCTTAATCTTAGCAGGGTATGTCCTGTTTGTCAATATTTTATCGGAATTATTATTAATTATCTGATTTGTACCGGCATTATCAAGCAAACGAAATCTTCTTCGCAGTTTGGTCTTAGTACGGTTGCTGATAGCGGGGTATTCAAGCCGATATTTACTTCTTCACAATCAATATTTTTCAATGCTTCGAGTACGAATTTATAATTGAATGCGATTGAAAGTTCTTCACCGTCATAGTCAATATTCAACTGTTCTTCTGATTTTCCTGAATCAGGAGTATCCGCAGTTAATCTTAAAGTATTTTGAGAAAAATCCAACTTAACGATACTTGTTTTTTCATTAACCATGATAGAAACACGTTCGAGAGCTGAGATTAACTGAGAAACATTAACCGTTGCAGTTTTCGGGCTTTCTGACGGTATAAGCTGATTGTATTTAGGGAATTGACCTTCAAGAAGTCTTGAAATTGTTATTGTTTTTTCAGACTTAATAACAATTTTAGTTTTTTCTGTATAAATTTTTACAGCTTCATCTTCAATAAATGAACTCATTTTTATAAACTCATTCAAAGTTTTTGAAGGGATAATCAACTGCTGGGATTTATTTTCAGGGTTTTTGATATTTTCGCGAACTCTGGCGAGCCTGTTACCGTCGGTGGACGCAATTTCAAGAACCTGACCTTGAATATCGCATACAATACCTGATAAAAGATTGCTTGTTTCGTAGCTTGCAGCAGCAAAACCTGCCTGACGAACGGCTTTTGTTAAAGGTTTCACTTCAATTTCAAAAGCGTCTTCTTCGTTTGTAGTGAAGTTTGAAACTTCCGGCGGAAATTCATTAGCTGAAATACCGATGATATCAAATTTTGAATTTTGGCAGGTAATATTAACAGTTGTAGAATCTTCTTGCATTTCAAATGTTATTAATTTATCGCCGAGCTTGGAAACTATCTCATTGAGGGTTTTTGAAGGGAGTGTAATTTTTCCTTCTTCCTCAACCTGTGCGCTGACTTCTGCAATTACTGTCAAATCCAGGTCAGTAGCGACAAGCTTAATCGTACTGTTATCAATAGTTTCTATTAAAATATTCAAAAGAACAGGCTGTAAAGCTCGAACGCTTGTTGCTCTTTCAACAATTTTAATACCGTTATATAAATCCTCTTTTTTAATTACAAATTTCATCCCATACTCCTTTTAGTTTATAAGATTATGATAATACAAAGAAACAAACAACAGAAGAATATATAAACAAAATGTAACCAAAAAGGCGATATTTAGTTACCGCCTTTTAATCTCATGATTAACAAATCACCCAAACACACACCCTGAATGCGGCTGGTGGTGCGGTAGCTGTCGAGCCAGTACGAGCTCGTCGGGTTGAAGCGCCTGTTGTATGCGTTGGTGCTAATGTTCTCCTCAACAGAACACAACCAGAAGCCCTTACCAGTAAGTTCAGCTTCTTTTTAAGAGGTT
>USHE01000097.1 GCA_900554385.1 uncultured bacterium
TGTTATTAATTTAAAGGCAGATGTTGATGGAGGAAGAGAATTATTATATAGATATATAATAGAAGGGCCTATTTCTGAAGATAGTGGATATATTAGAGGAAATGAATGTGTTTGGGAACCAAGGGGTGAAGGTAAGTATAAAATAACTTTGAAAGTAAAGGATATATCTTTTGAAGGAGATTATGAAGATGTAACTTCTATACAATATGAAATTTTTAATAAAGGTGAAAAGCCTGTTAGAATATCAGAGGTTAAATGTAATAAAGGAAGAAGATGTGTAATTGGAGAGCCTATAAATTTTAAAGTTAAGTCTAGTGGTGGAACAAAACCACTTTATTAATTTGTAGTTTATAAAGATGGAATACAAAAAGAAGAAATTCTGGCTATCGGTGACCAAGATAATGACATTGAGCTTTTAAAAGCAGGCGGTATTGCTGTTGCAATGGGTAACGCTACTCCTCAATTAAAAGCCTGTGCGGATTATATTACAGATACCGTAGAAAATGACGGATTTGTAAAAGCAATAGAAAAATTTGTGTTCTGCCCTAGTCTTCAAAAATAAAAAGCTTGTATAAATCAATATGGAGGACTCCTGCAATTGCCGCGAGAGTTTCTACGGTCGGAGATTGTATACCGCGCTCAATATTACTAAGCATATTACGGCTCACACCTGCTCTATTCGCAAGTTCATCTTGCGTTAATTTTAGCTTTGTCCGGCAAAGTTTTACATTCATGCCGACTTTAACAGTTGTAAGTTTTTTATCCATACACATTATAATATACTATTGACACATTATAATCTATCAATTATAATGTGCATATAGACAATTATCGTAGGAATTAACAATGGAAAAACAGTTAAACCAAATGATTGGTGAGCTTTACGACCTCAAAAATCTTCTCTGTACCCTTAATCAGGCTCACAAACATTGCTGCGACAACGATATTGATACTTACCCTCTCCATACGCTTATTGAATATTCTATCAACACGCTTAACGATTTAATTACAAATTTTCAAAATATAGAAGTTGACTATTTCCAAAAACACAGGCTATAAGCCTTTTTCCGTAATTTTGTCCTTACACCAATTTGTAAACAAATGTAAACTTTGTGCAAATTGTATATACGATTTACGCAATTTTTATATAAAAAAATACTTTATATAAGTACCAGAGTTAAATAGGAAATAAACTAAGATGTAAATATTTGTTACAAAAAACAGACAAAAACAGTTTAATCATTAAAGATTAAATAAAAAATGACGATTAAGAGAATGTGAGTAAATAACGGAGAAAGAAAAATGGCACCTTTTGACAAAATTAACGGAAATTTAGGAAACGTAAACGGATTTTTATTCGGTAAAAAAGTTGAAAAAGAAAAAACTGAAGCAAAAACTGATGTACCGGTAGGCAAAACACCGGAAGCAGCAAAAACAGCAAAAGCTGATACAACAAATTTAAACCTTGATATGAATGCGATTATGGGATTGCATTTGACACAGCAGGCAGGCAAAGTTGATACATCAGAAAAAGCGACAGCTGCAAGAGCTGCAGAGTTCTATGCAAACGCTGATTTTCAGGCTTTAAATAAAGAATTTGGTATCTATGATGATATAGATCCTGAAATCGGACAATTTTTATCACCGAAAACACTTTCATATATTGCAAATGCTACACAAGAGCAACGTGACAGAATTGGTGCAGACACAGTCAACACATTAGACAAAATGATTGCCGTAGCATAATCAAAACTTATAAATAAACATTTACTCACAAAATGAATGACTGACTTATCAAGTCAGTCATTTTCTTATCTAACTATTAAAAGTATTTTAAACCCGAAGAAAGAATAATACGTGCTTGGCGAAAATAATTAATGCAAATCCATTGCAAATACTAAGGCAATCAGCAGGTCTTTTTGCGACTATTGAAAAGCTAAAAAACTTGCTAAAAAAGAGATTGCGGCAGTCGGATTGTCTGAATTCAAGTCTGCAATAATTTCTTCAAAGGATGAGTGTATTGAAAGCATTAAAAAAGCGCCCAAAGGCTCTGATTTTAATGGTTCTAGTTGTTTTAAATGGTGGAGGTTAGGAGATTTCTCTTACTCGTTCGCGTTTAACGGCAATTCCGCGTTTTGTTTTAAGCGACACTGTCGCTTTCAAACAAAAGCGCTCCAGCCTCAGCTCACTCGCGCCGAACTCTTAAAATGTGCTTTCGCACATTGGAAGTTCTCATCAATACTAACCGTTCAAAATAAAATACAGGATAACAAATGTCATCCTGTATTTTATGGTGGAGGTTAGGAGATTCGAACTCCTGACCCCCTGCGTGCAAAGCAGGTGCTCTACCAGCTGAGCTAAACCCCCACGAGTTCTCTGCAATCTCTGCAGTCCGTTTATTTATTTGTCACAATATTTATTTTACATGCTGATTTTTTTTTGTAAAGACCCTTTTTTAATTTTTTTTAGAATTTTATTTGCAACTCTATTTTCTCAAGCATATATTCATATCTCGCTTTGTCATTTTCGTACCACCAGCCGATTAAAGCTTCAAATGATGTTGCCTGACGATACTCCGTTTGAATTTGACGTCTGCCGACAGGTATTGGTAAATTCCGCGCACGACGAGATATTTCTACTTCACTTTCCGTTAAAAATTGCTCCAAATAATGCAGCAATTCTGCCTGATATGAAGCTTTTACTTTTTCTGTCGTTATTTTGTGAAGCTTTTTAGAATTATCCGTACAGCGAATTGTCTTTTCCCTTATGTACAATTCCCATACGGCATCACCTATATATGCGTAATTTCTTAAATTCATCTCCTGCATAAATTCAATTTACCACGAAAATCGCCTGTATTGAAATTTTTACCTGTGTATGTAACAATATATTCAATAAAAGGAAGTTTTTATCCTTTTGAATAAGGAGAATTTATGAAAAAAGTTTTATTTATACTTGGACTTTGTTTAATTAGTACAAATATTCCGGTTCAAGCACAAGATAACGAAAATACCCCATGCGAAGTGTCTATTATCGAAGAACAACAATATAATTACGCTTCTCAGCTTATTGAAAAAATTAAATTACAAAGAGATAGTATTTATAATGCCCTAAATCTTACACCTGCCCAGATTAAATGTAAAAATGAAATCGAAAAAAAACGGTTTGAAGCTCTTGAGCCTGAACTTAAAAAATTCTGTCTTGTTAAGAAAAAATTAAAAAGAGCTGAAGAAAAATGCAATAAATCAGAAATCGCTAATGCTGAAAAGGAGCTTAAACCTATCAGAAAATGCATAAGAAAGATTTCATCAGAATACGATAAACAATTTATGGAAATTCTAAATAGCGAACAAAAAGCAAAATACCGCATGATTAGAAAATTAAAGAGAAATGATTTAAAAAAACAACACAAAATACAGAAAAACGGACAAAAACCATCTGATTTAAAACCTTTTGGTGAAAAAATTTCACAACCGGCATACGCTGAACAAAAACACAATCAAACTTGTTTGTGGCATAAAATGATTAAAAAAATCAAGAAAAAATAATTTATGGATGAATTAATAGAAAATTTAAAAGAAATCGGACTTAATAGTTACGAGGCTAAGGTCTACATTGCGCTGTTAAAAAAATATCCTGCAACTGGTTATGAAGTAAGTAAGCTTGCAGATATTCCGCAATCAAGAGCTTATGACACTTTAAAAGCACTTGAACTTGCGCATGTAGTAACCGGCTCAAACACAAAGCCCATAACGTATACGCCCATAAAACCTAAAGAACTTACAAAAAGGTACAAAAGGAAAATTACATCTACACTTGATTTTTTAGAAAAAAAATTACCAAATGTCAAAGATAACTATACAGAGCCAATTCTCAGTATCAGCGGAATTTCAGCTATACATAAAAAAATTATAGAAATAATTAACAGTGCCTCAAAAGAAATATTTATTGAAATTTGGTCGCAAGATTTCAAATATTTTGAGCCATATTTGTTTGAAGCATATAACCGTGGATTGGATATAAAAATCGTTGGTTACGACAACTTTAACTGCAATTTTGGAACAGTATTTCAGCATCCTAGCGGGCGTGAAATTGAGCATTCCCTCGGCGGGAAAATGATATTTCTTGCTGCAGACAATTCTGAAGGCTGTTTCGGAAAAATTAATCCAATCAAAAATCAAGAAACTGATATTATATGGACAAAGAATGAAGATGTCGTATTTTTGATAAAAGAATTCATTGTCCACGATATGTATTTAATAGATATAGCAGAAAAATTCCCTGAACAGTTAAAATACTTCTACGGAGCAGGATTGAAGAAGTTAAAAGACAAAGTGCTTGCGGGGAGTAAGTTTTACAAAGTACACTAACTTTAATAACTTCTAAATTTAGTTATTTTTGACATTTTTCAATGCATTCAAATCTGATTGAATTTCCTGAGCTTTTTCATTTAATTTATTGTAAACTTGAGAATTTATTTCTCCGCCGATTAGCATTAACACTGACGTATAATAAAGCCAAACCATTAAAACTGCAAATGCCCCGATTGTACCATAAACCATATTATACGTTCTCAGGTTGTTTACATAAACCGAAAAGCCCCAAGAACCAACTAACCAAAAAGTTGTGAAAAAGAATGTACCTGGAATTGCACTTTTACGTTTAAATCTTTCATTACCACGCAAATCTGGCAAAATATAATAACTCAAAAATGCCATTAAGAATAATGCAGCAAAAGCGACCGGCCAACGAAGCGTTAATAAAGTAATGGCAACAACTTTTGACATGTGCAGATGTGTAACCATAAAGTTAATAATTACTTTCCCGAAAATAATCAGGTTTATTGTCAAAAACATTACCATTGTATCAACAAAAACCATTAACAATGCCAACGCTCTTGTGTATACAAAATTTCTGGTTTCCTCAACTTTATACGCCCTGTTTAATCCTTTCAATACAACAGCCATAGCATTTGTTGAAAGAACCAAAGTTATACAAATACCGATTACAGCCATTAAACGACCGTGAGAAAAAATCATTGCCTCAGAAAGTACAGTAATAATAAGCTCGATTGCCTGATCAGGCATAAATCTTGAAAGAAATATTAAAATCGGATCCATCAAAGCCTTATTACCCATCCAGCCAAAAACGGCAGTCAAAAAAAGCATAAAAGGAAACAAGCCTATAACAGACATAAAGCCCATTTCTGCCGCCATTCCGTAAAAATCATTTTTAATTACGGAAACAACCAGCCGTTTTAATGCTCTGCAAAAGCCCTCAAATTTTTCTTTAAAATTTATAGCCATACTACCGTTTTCTAATTTCACCCAAAACTTTTTTAGCTGCGTCGGCGGGAGCTGATTTAATAACACAGCCTGCAGCCTGTTTATGCCCGCCGCCGCCAAATTCAGCACAAATTTCCGCGACATCAATAACCTTGCTGCGCATAGAAACCTTTGACAAATTAGCACCTATTTGTTTAACGATAAACGCGACATCTGTCGTAACTATTGCCCTTAATTTTTCCGCAAGGCCCTCTGTACAATCATCACCTGCATTAAATTTTTCGATATCCTTTTTATAAATTAATGAATAAGCAATCTTGTTGTTGTCCTCAAAAACAGCATTACTCAGACAGTGTGCCTGAAATTGAACAAGTTCTTTGGAATTACTTTCATAGCAATGTTTATAAATCTCTGCCGGTTTAACCCCGATATCAACAAGTTCTGCCGCATATTGAAAAGCCTTAACTCCTGTATTATCAAACCTAAAAGAACCTGTATCCGTCAAAATTGCCGTATAAAGAGCAACTGCCGTATCCAAAGATATTTTCCAGCCCATATCTTTCATAATTCCATAAAGGACCTCGCCCGTAGAGCTTGCTTCCGGATAAACAAAATTCATCTTAGCATAAGAATTATTTGTTTTGTGGTGGTCGATATTAACAGTAAACTTCGCTTTCTCAAAGAGAATTGATGCCTCGCACATTCTGTCATAAGCCGCAATATCAACATCAATAACCAAATCATATTCGCGGGATTTATCATACAAATCCAAGAGTTTTGCCTCATTTATATATGGCAAAAACTCATACACAGACGGAACTTTGGATAATAACAACATATCCGCCTTTTTCTTAAAATTGTCTTTTATTGCAGAGTACATTCCGCACATAGAACCTAGTGTATCTCCGTCGGGATTGAGGTGCGAAATTATCAATATATTTTTAGACGCTTTTATGATATCATTTAATTGACTACAATCCATTTTAATATATTAACACAAATAATCGGGAGTGCAAAATTTGAAAAAAATCCTATACACAGACTTTGTTCAAACAGGTGAAATTGTTGCGGAATTACTTGAAAAAAAAGAGATAAAAAAAGCAATGACCCGAAATAATTTATACAAATTCTGGGGGAAAGTTGCTGGAGCGAAGTTTGCCTCCAAATCAAAACCCTATTCAATGCTTGGCGGCGGGATTATGGTCATTGCGTGCGAAAACTCAATTGTTGCACAGGAGTTAATGTTAAAAAAAACACAGCTTTTGGTAAAATTCAAACCATATCTTGACTCCTTAAAAATAAATGTAAAAGATTTAAAATTCGATGCAAAAAAATGGGGTGGCTGAGCCACGACAATACTCTGGAACGATATTCAACAAGCCACTTAGCTTGACCTATGTAGAAATTACACGGATATATTAGTATCGTTTAGCCCGAAACCGTTCTTACGATTAATGTGTGACTTAACCAGTTTTTAGGT
>USHE01000098.1 GCA_900554385.1 uncultured bacterium
TTGTTAATCCTTAATTCACGAGTTTTTTCCTTTGAGTAAGTATATCCTAGTTCTATTTCGGTATCTGCTTTTATTATGTCCGCATCTATTTCAGTTTTTTCTGCGTCAAAGTTTATAAGTTCAATATTGTTTGCGGTTCTCGGGCTTTTAAGGGTTGATAGAAAATATATGCTTTCAAGGATGTTTGTTTTTCCTTGCGCATTTTTTCCGATAATTAAAATTTTATCAGAATTCAAATCCATTTCTATATCTTTGCAGTTTCTGTAATTTGTTAATTTCAGATTTGTAAGCTTCATGACTAATATTATACTTCAAACAAATTATTATTTTCTTTGCCTATTGCGAAATTCAATATGAGTAAGTTATAATCTGTAATATATTAGAATAAGAGGTCAAATATGTTACCGATAATTACAGAAGATATTGCAGCAGCTGCATTCAGTGAAATTTTTAAAGATATGCCTGCCTGGCGTAAAAAAATGATTCACTACTTGAAAGAAGAAAATCCGGAAATTAATACAGCGATTATAGAGGCTGCAAACAATTCGGATTTAGATCCTAAAGCAGTTGCGCTCGGTGCGTATATGACTTACAGTTTGTTGGAAACAGCAATGAAAGATGCTGATGCATTAATGAATTTTTCGGAATAGAGAAAGAGAGAGAATAAATGGTAGTCGAGATTTCAGAACTTTTGGAAAAACTTGTAACTCAAGGCGGAAGTGACTTGCATATATCAACAAACCTTCCTCCTGCAATTCGTGTTGATGGTAAATTGAAACGTTTGGATTATCCGCCGTTATCACCGGAACAGGTAGAAAATTTACTTTTCCCTATGTTATCAAATGAACAAAGACGTCGTCTTGAACAAGAATGGGAATTAGATTTTTCTTATGGTATTGAAGGTTTGAGCCGTTTCAGGGTTAACTTTTATAAGGATAAAGGTAATTATGCGGCAGCTTTCCGTACGATTACGTCACAAGTTCCATCTTTTGATAAATTAGGTTTACCTGATATTGTAAGAACTACGGCAGAAAAACCGAGAGGTTTAATCCTTGTTACAGGACCTACCGGTTCAGGTAAATCAACGACCCTTGCGGCGATGATTGACTACATTAATACAACTAAAGCAGAACATATATTAACGATTGAAGACCCTATCGAGTTCGTTCATACGTCAAAATCAAGTATTATCCATCAGCGTGAACTTGGTATGGATACCCGTTCTTTTGCAAATGCTCTTAAATCTGCACTTCGTGAAGACCCTGATATTATTCTGGTTGGTGAGATGCGTGACCACGAAACTATTGCACTTG
Organism: uncultured bacterium; assembly: GCA_900554385.1. Classification (GTDB taxonomy): domain Bacteria; phylum Cyanobacteriota; class Vampirovibrionia; order Gastranaerophilales; family Gastranaerophilaceae; genus Scatousia. The sequence goes on from USHE01000098.1 coordinate 1,314, forward strand.
CTCTGACCGCAGCGGAAACAGGTCACTTGGTGTTTGGAACATTGCACACATCTTCGGCTTCACAAACTATTGACCGTATTATTGACGTATTTCCGGAAGGGCAGCAGCAGCAAATTCGTGTTCAGCTGGCTAACTCTTTACAAGCTGTATTTTCACAAACACTTTTGCCAAAAGTTCAGCCTGACGGAACTAAAAAGGGTCGTGTAATGGCTCAGGAAATTATGCTTGTAACTCCGGCTATTGCAAACCTTATTCGTGAAGCTAAAGCTGCTCAGATTTATTCTACTATTCAGATGAATCAGGGTATGGGTATGCAGACTCTGGAAATGGCTCTGGCTAATCTGTACAAACAAAATCTGATAACTCTGGAAGATGCGTTGTCAAAGACTTCACGGCCTGATGAATTAAAACGTATGATTAATGTATAAGAAAAAGGGAGCTTTTATAAAGCTCCTTTTTTATGTTTAAAATAAAAAATCTAAATGCCTTTTCTTCTATTTTTGTGTTAATATAAAATTAAGAGTTACACTAAATACAAATATAAGGAAGTATAAGTATGACACAACAACCGGTACACGAGTCAAATTCGGCAAAAGATCAAATCCGTCAGACTCGTATTCAAAAACTTGCAGATTTAGCTGACAAAGGCGTTAACCCGTATCCTTACGTGTTTGATAAAGATGCGGATGCTGCTGATTTGCAGGAAAAATACAAAGACCTGGCTGCAGGTGAAGAAACAGAAGATGTTTATTCTGTTGCAGGTCGTGTTATGGCAATTAGAAACACAGGCATGTTTATTGACTTGATGGATGCATCAGGGAAAATTCAGATTTTCTCACACAAAGAAAACCTTTCTGAAGATTTGATGAAAATCTTGAAGTTGATTGATATTGGCGATATTGTTGGTTTTACCGGAACTATCAGAAGAACTCCACGCGGGGAGCTTTCTATTAAATCAACATCTTTGAAATTGTTATCAAAATCATTGCTTCCGCTGCCTGAAAAATTCCACGGGTTGACTGATGTTGAAACCCGTTACCGTCAGCGTTACGTTGATATGATTGTCAACGAAGACGTTAGAAAAACTTTCAGAACAAGAAGTTTGATTATTCAAAAAATAAGAGAGTATTTAACCTCTCAAGGCTTCTTGGAAGTTGAAACTCCTATGCTTCATCCGCAAGCCGGCGGTGCTAATGCAAGACCGTTTATTACTCACCATAATACTTTAGATATGGATATGTTCTTGAGAATTGCTCCTGAGCTTTACTTGAAAAGACTTATGGTTGGCGGCGTAAGTGAAAAGATTTTTGAAATAAACAGAAGTTTCAGAAACGAAGGTATTGATGTGCGCCACAATCCTGAGTTTACAATGATGGAATTGTATCAGGCTTATGTGGATTACAATGAAATGATGGCTTTGACAGAAAATCTGGTATCTCATGTCGCTCAAGAAGTTCTTGGTACTATGAAAATTACTTATGGCGAAAATGAAATCGACTTGACTCCTCCTTGGGATAGAAAAACAATGCTCGGTGCTATTAAAGAATATACAGGTGTGGATTTTACAAGCTGCTATACTCTTGATGATGCTAAATCTAAGGCTAAATCTTTAAATATTAATCCTGAAGATTGCGATAACTGGGGTCAGGTAATAGACTTAATTTTTGAAGAAAAAGTAGAACCTCATTTAATTCAGCCTGTACACATTATTGATTATCCTCGTGATATATCTCCGCTTGCGAAGGTTCACAGGGATAATGAAAGATTGACCGAGCGTTTTGAAACCCGTGTTAACGGCTGGGAAATCGCAAATGCATTTTCAGAATTGACAGATCCTATTGACCAAAGAATGCGTTTTGAAGCTCAAATGCAGGCTAAGGCTAATGGCGATGAAGAAGCAATGCCGATTGATGAAGACTATATCTGCGCTCTTGAACACGGCGCACCTCCAATGGGCGGGCTTGGTGTCGGTATAGACAGAGTGGTTATGTTGTTGACGAACTCTCCATCAATTAGAGATGTAATCGCATTCCCAACGCTCAAAAAGAAAAACTAAAAATCGTCAGAAAATCAGGCGAAACCAGATAAAAAAGACCGGATGTTAAACCGGTCTTTTTTAATATTTTATTGTCCAGCCATCTTGGATAATTTTTGCGGTACACTGAAATCCAATGCCGTTTTTCTTACAATTATCGGTATTATTCATTCCCGCAGGAACCATCCCCCGCTCGGTTACTGCGAAGGCAAAGATATCTTTGCCTATAGTATTTGGATTTCTTTCAGAATTCACATCCACAAAAAATACAGCTGCGTCATAATTTACGTTAATTCCAAAATTTTCTTGCAATTGATTTGCAGGATATATGTCTATGAGAACGCTTACGCCGTCTGTGAAAGTAAATGCGTATTGGTACCAATCGGTATTATGTCCACTCCAGTAGATGGTCTTATTTAAGTATCTGGTAGGATAACCCCAGCAACCTGGTTCGTTCGGGCATTCTCTCATCATTTTAAAGTACGGTTTGTAATTAGAATATACCTTATTGATTGATGGAGTTGAATCATCTTTCATATCCCAGTAAATAGGGTTTTCATGCTCTGAGATAGCCATGTTTGTGGCTTGCTGTAATGTGGAATAAGTTTTTTGGAGTGCTGCCATATTTGATTTTGCATCCACGCCTTGTTTTATATCCGGCAGAGTTAATGATGCTACTACGCCGATGATTCCTATTGTTATTAGTGCTTCTGAAAGGGTGAAAGCCTTTTTCTTTAACAAAACATTCCTCCAAAATTATTCTTTTACATTATACAACTTTTTGTTATATTTGTATATATTAAATTTATTCCCAAATTATGTAAAAAACATCATGTTTTTAATGTAGACTTTAAAATTTTTTTATCATACTTTAATAGTATGTTTGAAAATTATAATAAAATTTTGGAAAACTTAAAAGACGCTTTTCACTACCGAAATATCAGAGATTTTGAGGCAAAGGATGAGAAATATATATATTATAACGGGAAGAAGTTTTTAAATCTTTCTTCAAATAATTATCTTGGTTTAGCTGACAATAAGTCGGTAACGGAACGCTTTTTAGCATCGGCAGGCGGTGAATATTCATTTGGAAGTGCGTCGGCAAGGCTTTTAACAGGAACTTTACCTATTTATAAAGATTTAGAAAATCTTATTACTGATATGTATAAAAGTGGAGGCACACTGTTGTTTAACAGCGGTTATCACGCGAATGTCGGGATAAACTCCTCTCTTACAGTCAAGGGTGATGTGATATTTTCAGATAAACTTAACCACGCCAGTATAATTGACGGAATGCGATTAGCGGAGTCAAAATTTTTCAGGTATCCGCATAATGATATGGATGCACTGGAAAAGCTTCTTCAGCGAGAGAGAAACAATTACAAAAATGCTGTAATTGTTACGGAGAGTGTTTTTTCAATGGACGGAGATATTGCGGATATTGCAAAACTTGTTGAATTAAAGCAAAAATATAACTGTATACTTGTAGTTGATGAGGCGCATGCATTTGGAGTGTTCGGAAAAATCGGGCTTGGGGTGTGTGAAAGTTAGGGCTTAATTGCTGATATAGATTTAATCGTTGGAACTTGCGGCAAGGCTATTGGCTCTGTCGGGGCTTTTGTAACGGGAAAAAAGGTCTTGATTGAGTATTTGATAAATAAGGCACGGTCGTTTATTTTTTCGACTGCGCTTCCGCCGGTGAACATTGCGTTTACAAAATGGATAATCGAAAATGAACTTCCGAAAACATTTGAAAAGCGTATGGGAATGCTTTCTTTGGGAAAGAAAATGGGAAGTGACAGTCATATAATCCCCGTTGTAATCGGTGCAAATGACAAGACTGTCGAATTGTGTGAGATTTTGTATAACAACGGATACTTTACGCTTCCTATTCGCCCGCCAACCGTTCCAGCGGGAACTTCGAGATTAAGGTTATCTCTCACGACAGAAATTAATGAAAAAGATATGGAGAAGTTATGCGATATAATTGGCTTAATAAAAGCGGGAACAAGAAACTGATAATATTTTTTTGCGGCTGGAGTTTTGACGAAAAGCCTTTTAAAAGTTTAGCGTGCGGGGAATACGACGTTTTGTTTTTATATGATTATAAAAATCATGAACTACCCCTTGAAATCCCTGATTACGAAGAATATTATCTAATTACGTGGTCAATGGGGGTATATATAGCGAATCTTTTGCGGGATAAATTGCCGGAATTTAAAGAGAAAATCGCGGTAAACGGCACTCCGTTTCCCATTGATGATAAGTTAGGAATTCCTGTTCGAACGTTTGATTTGACGCTAAAATACGTAGATACCGGTTTACAGGGAAAATTTCAGCGGAATTTGTTTAAAACCGATGTCGAATTTGAAAAATATCTTAAAAATCCTGTATCACGAGAAATTCCGGAGCAGGCGGAGGAACTTTCTGAGTTGAAAGAGTTTATAACCGGGGCGGAGGCAGGTTATGGAAAATTCTATGACCGTGCTATAATAAGTTCAGCGGATAAGATAATTCCGCCGAAAAACCAGATAAACTGCTGGACAGAGAGGGCGGATGTCGTAATGTTGGATAGCGGTCATTTCCCGTTTTACGAATTTAAGTCCTGGGATGATATTTTAAAATGCAGATAAACCCTAAATTAGTAAAAAATCAATTTAAAAAAAGCTTGGATAAGTATGAGGAAAACGCGCTTGTTCAGGCAATAATGGCGGATAAGCTGATAGAAAGCCTCGGGCGGCGGGAATTTTCTTCTGTCTTGGAACTCGGCTGTGGAACAGGGCTGCTCACAAAACGTCTTATTCAGTCTGTATCTTATAAAAAATATTATGCGAACGATATTGTTGAAAAATCAAAGGTTTATCTTGATAAAATTTTAACTGATTATGTTTTTCTTGGCGGTAATGCGCAAAGACTTCAGGTCAACGGTAAATTCGATTTAATAATTTCAAATGCAATGTTTCAGTGGTTTTCCGATTTAGAGAAAGCGTTGTCATATTATCAAAGGATATTGAATAAGGGTGGAACTATTGCGTTTACTACGTTTGCACCTGATAATTTCAAAGAAATAAAATCGCTTACAGGGCTTACGCTTGAGTATAAAACATGCGAAGAAATTCAATCGATTACAGAAAAATTTTTTACTGTAAAATATGTCGAAAACTTTGATTACACGCTGAAATTCACCAATCCTCTAGAGATACTTGCTCACATGAAAAATACCGGTGTAAACGCACTTAGCACAAAGCACTGGGGTATAAAAGACGTCAAAGATTTTTGTGACAGATATAAAGAAGAATATCCTGACTTAACCTTGACATATTCTCCTGTCGTTGTGGTTGCAGAAGGCAGGGCTTAGGTTTAATACCATTACCGAACACGTTCGGAATGACTTTCTTC
>USHE01000099.1 GCA_900554385.1 uncultured bacterium
TAAAGCGATGATAAATGGCTACAAAATCATTAAAAACAAAAAACACCCCATCACCAAACGCAGAAGAATATAATTTTTGCGTACTTGCAGATGCCTTAAGACAAAAAAATTCATATCAGGAAGCTGCGACAAAATACTTGAACGCAATTCTGATTAACCGTCAGGACGCAAATTCACACTACGGACTGGGACTCTGTTATAAGGCAATGGAAAATTATCCGAAGGCAATAAAATATCTTGAAAAAGCCACAGAAATCAAAAACGATTTTTACGAAGCCTACTACGAATTAGGACTTTGTCATCTGGCGGAGGGAATTCCTTGCGGAGCGATAAAGAGTTTTGTTCAGGCTATTCAGATAAACCCCGAAAAACCTGACGCGATTTTACAGCTTGGAATATCACACGAAATGTGTGAAGAAGCCGACATGGCTTTAATGATTTATCAAAAATTAATAGAAAATTCGCCAAAATACATAAAGGCTTACGAAAAAAAAGCTGATTTACTGATGAAATTACAGGACTATAAAGAGGCGAGCCTTTTATACAACAAGATATTAAAACTCAACCCCGAGTTTTACCGTGCCTAATTAGGAATTGGCACGTGTTATGACAATCTCGGCAAACGTGTTGAAGCTCAAAGGTATTACAGAAAATTTCTTGTAAAAAAACCAAACTCACACAAAGCTCCTGTTGTCAAAGCACGCCTTGAGAAATTAAAAACCATTTCAAAATCAAATCCTTTGAATATAGTTTAATTCTTGGCATACATTGTCATAAGCATTGTATGTGTAGGAATTCCACTCCTTTCAAAAAACAATTGATCCGTCTGCAAAACTCCATTATTGAATTGGCTTACCAATATTTCAATCCCGAGTATATTTTTTGCCCGCAAGTTCATCAGGCAAAAACTGCTGCTGAACATCCGGTGCTTCGTGCGAATATACATAACCGATTCCAAAACCGTAATTTTTTGCGTCTTTGTAATGCGCATCCCTCAAATGCATTGGCGGAGGAAAATCTTTTCCGCTGTCAATATCCGCCAACGCCGCATCAATCGCACAAATTGTTTCATTAGATTTTGGCGCACGTGCAACGTATATTACTGCCTGTGCAAGCGGAATTCTACCCTCAGGAAGCCCTAAAAGTTCAACTGCTTTATATGCGTTCAATGCTACATTTAATGCATTAGGGTCAGCATTGCCCACATCTTCAGCAGAACACGTAATTAGCCTTCTCGCTATAAATCTCGGATCTTCACCTGCCGCAATCATCTTAGCAAGATAATAAATCGCCGCATCAGGGTCAGACCCTCTCAAACTCTTTTGGAAAGCAGACGCACAATCGTAATGTTCCTGCTGTGAATACCTCGTATTTCTTTTCTGGCAAATTTCTTCAATAATTCTTACAGTAAGATTTCTGCGCCCATTTATCAAATCACTTGCAAAATAAGCATTTTCAACAACGTTAAGTCCGTATCGTGCATCCCCTCTTGCAAGGTTTACAATAAAATCCAAAACTCCGCCCTCGCAATCCATTGGCACATAATGCTTTGCAAGATAGCCAAAACCTTTCATAATAATCTTTTGCATACTTTCATCATCAATAGAGTTAAGCCTTACAACCTGAACTCTCGATAAAAGAGCCGGCACAACCTGAAAAGACGGATTTTCCGTGGTTGACCCGATTAAGAATAAAGTTCCGTTTTCTAAATGAGGTAAAAGAGCGTCTTGCTGTGTTTTAGAATAACGGTGAATTTCATCTATAAATAATATGGTTTTTGTACCGCTGCGTAAGGACATTTTGGCACTTTCAACAGCGTCTTTAATATCTTTTACACCGGAGGTTACAGCCGAAATTTCGATAAAATTCGCATTGGTTTTTGTTGCAATAAGCCTTGCCAAAGTAGTCTTACCGCACCCCGGTGTACCCCAAAAAATCATTGAAAAAAGCCGCTGGGTTTTTAAAAGATTTAAAATAGGACTATTCGCAGAGACAACATTACTCTGTCCAAGAAATTCCTCTAATGTCTTTGGACGTAAAAGTTCTGCAAGCGGAATTTGTTTATTTTGGTTTTCCAGTTCCGTAAAAAGATTATTCATAGTATAATTATAGCATTAAAAGAGTGAGGTATCAAATGCATAAAATCTACGCGGCGTTATTAATTCTTTGTATCTCTTTATTCGCGGTATTTTACAGACCAACAGAAAAAACTTCACAAAACGAAGTTGTTATCTGGACGCTTCAAATGAGCGATTTTTCAGACTATATGAACAACGTAATCTCCGAATTTGAAAAAGAAAATCCGAAAGTTAAAATAAAATGGATTGACGTTCCGTTTTCGGAAGGAGAAAAAAGAACACTCGCTTCAGTTCTCAGTGATAACCCGCCCGATTTGATTAACCTCAATCCTGATTTTTCCGCAACACTTGCACAAAAAGGCGCACTTGCTGAAATTAATAAAACCAAAATGGGAGGGTTTAATCAGGAAATTCTAAAATCGCTTGAATATAACGGAAAATTATACTCAATTCCGTGGTATGCCACATCTGCAGTTACAATTTACAATAAAAAACTATTGGAAAAAGCAGACGTAAAAGTTCCGCAAACCTACGAAGAAATAGGTCAATCCGCACAGAAAATTAAAGACAAAACAGGAGCGTACGTATTTTTACCCAATATTACCGAAAACGATACTATGCTGAAAATTCTCAATAAATACGGGATTAACGCATCTGACAATATAGCATCAGAAAATTCAATCAAAGTCTTTGAGTTTTTTAAAGACTTATACACAAAAAACCTTATCCCTAAAGAGGCAATAACCCAAACACACCGAGAAGCCCTGGAAAAATATATGTCCGAAAATATTGTACTTTTTCAGGCAGGGGCAAACTTCCTTAATATGATTAAGGAAAATGCACCTTCAACCTACGCAAATACTGACGTCGCACCACAAATTACCGGCAAATTGGGGCAAAATGACTTTTCGCTTATGAATTTTATAATCCCGCTAAAAGCAAAACATAAAGAAGAAGCCTTACAATTTGCCTTATTCCTGACAAACGCCGACAACCAGCTTGAACTTGCAAAAATGACAAACGTAATTGCAACAAATAATAAAGCGTTGAAAAATGATTTTTACACAAAATATGAACCTGATGACCTGATGGCTAAAGCACGTGTTATCAGCGCAAAACAGCTAAACAAAATAGAGCCGGTATTCACGACTTCCGCAAACCAGAAAGATATTAACAACCTTATAAATACAGCGGTACAGGAAATTTTACTCGGCAAAAACGCAACAAAAACCATTCTTGAAAAAACTTCTCAAGACTGGGAAAATTTATGCAAATAAAAAAGTATCATCAATCAATAAACTTTAGGAGTTGAGGATACGGTTTTCAAAAATGATACTTTTTACTCCGCTAATCTTATATCGCCTATCCAGCCCCACATACGCAGGTCACGCAAGGCTCAAACTTAGCAGAAAAATCTATTTGTCGAAAATACGCTCATGCCTGAGCCGAAATATGGAGTAGCAAGACTTGACGGCATTGCAACGCCGTTAAATACTCCGCCGAGAACACCTGGACTTGTGAATGTCGGTCCGCTCATAAAGCCTCCGCCAAAAATTCCAAATCCGCCTCCGCAACAGCAGCCGCCCATTGGTGGTGGTGGCGGCGGTGCGCAGCATCCTCCACCCCAGAATCCGCCTCCGCCGTACATCCAAGGTGAAGTTACAGCATTAAATAATGATGCACCCAACAATCCCTGCATACCTTTGGCGTTTGCTTCTTCCGAGCCGTATCCCGCCATGTTATTTATAACAAAACCCATGTTAGAACCAGTTGTCTTACGCATATCATAAGCAACTTCGTTCCTTACAGCACCGTTCAGTACATTTAAGCCAAAATTCATGACTGACGTTCCGGTATCAGCACCGTTTTGCTTATCCTCAACCGCACCCAGGGTACTGCCGAGAATATTATTAACCTGACTAAGGGTATAATTTAGTTTTGGTATATTCATAATACATCTCTCATGTTATATACTGTATATATATTAAAAATTTCTCCTCTCAATTATTGCCATGAATTACAGAATTCATTAAGATATGTTAAGAAAATTATTTAAGATATTAAAGTTCTACACTTGTAGTGCCGATAGAAATAACATAAGGAAATTATAAAGGGATATATACTAATGGCATTGAGTGTTTCACAAAATTTTAATAATCTTGGAATAGACAGAGCTACCCTAAATCAGGTATCTCAGGAAATTCTTAAGCGTGCGGCAGAAAAAAACAGCCAATACAAAACCGCTGAAAATACTAATTTCTTTCAACCTAGAGATCTTGGTATTGACCTTTATAACAACAAAGTTGATACAAAAACACAAAAACAAATCGCATTAAACAATTCAGGGCTTCAAATTCAACTAAGTCAGGAAGCCATGAATGCAATTCATACATTAAATACAAAAGCAGCACAAAATGTTCAAAAAACAGTTGAAGGCAAAATGACAATTGCAGTGAACGAAATTACAATACAGGAACAGAAAAATCCGACACCTAAATTTAACAGTTTGGTAAGTCTTGGCGCAAGCAAAGACAAAAAGGGTTCAAACCCGTTCTACCATGGTGAATTGTTAATGAATAACGACCCAAAAGAAGAAAAAACAGAGGACAAGAAATTATTTATTTAACTTGGTTGCTCGCATTTAAGGGGTCTGCACCACAGCCACCTGCGTGCCGCCGGTTCGCCCTCAGCTCGCAATCCGCTAGTCAACAATATCGTCAACAGGTTCATCATCTTGATTTAAAATATTAACAGATTCTTCGATATCAGCTTCCCCGTGTTTATTTATGATATCGTTTTTTCTTTTTTGGGAATTTTTTTCCATCTCAATTTTTTTCGCATTAATAACGTTTGCGACATTCATCATGGCAAGAGAATTCAAAGTGGCACGAAGAACGGCACTTCTATCCATATAGCGTTCATGTCCTTGCTGTTCTTCTTCTTCCTGTTGCTGCTGGGCAAAGTATTCTCCGCCCTGCCCCATTTTATCATCCTGAGTTCTGGCGGCAGTACCGGAGATATCGCCGCTTTTAAAATTATATGCGCCGCCAATCCCGAAATACCCTGCTGACCTGTTATCGACCATGATTTTATCCTCTACACTCTTTCAAGAAAAACCTACATATACGTTCTTCTCAACCTTCACGTGTTTATAAGAGTATACCTAATTCAACGATATATTAACTCATCTAAATAAATTATTTTGCTACATTATTAATAAATATTTACAAAAAAGAACCCTTTCTTAACAAAAGGGTTCTTCTAAAGATTAAACAAAAAATCGATTAAATTCTACGCTTTTTGAACTTTACCTGCTTTTAAGCAAGAAGTACAAACTTTAATTTTTTTAGAAACGCCATTTACAACAGCTTTAACAGTTTGTAAGTTAGGTTCTTGCGTATGAACGATTTGTTTATGCGAAAAAGTCAATTTCGCTGCTTTAATCGGCTTTTTGCCGCAAATTTCACATTGTTTAGACATAATTATTCTTCCTTTTCTAGCTAGTTGCGTAATCTCATCATATCCGAAAAATTACAAAAATCAAGTGACATGTTAAAAATCATTAAACTGACTATTTACATTTTGTTTTACCTCTCCAGCTCAAATCCTTACAATGGAGATAGTCCATATTTTCATTATATAAGACCCAGGCAGTACAGCCGCATCCCCGTCCATTATTATTTAAACAATACGCCCAGCTTATATTATTACTCACATCTTCATTTCCACTCTGCAATGTAGTTCCGTAAGGGACAATAGCTTGCTTGGTCAAAAAAAATCTGAATATATCATGCCCATGTAGGTTTGGAGATTTTAAACCATTAAGATCCACTTCTAATATCCCACAAACACTTTTTAGGGATTTTGAATACCCATAAACTGAAGTACAATTTTCATTCCATACTTTTAGAGAAAGTGCAGTACCATCATACAACACTACCTTTGCAGCGGTGTTTCCCTGCGTATCTGAAGGACCCTCAGAGTAACACCCTTTTCCGCGTGATCCACAATCTTTTAATATCCTTAAATACGGCTTAAATTTATTGAGAACATACTGTCCGCCATCTTCGGCATCACGATCAGGTAAGTTCCACTCATCGGGAGAACCTTCTACACTATGTATAGTCAAATAAGCCTGAGATAATGTAGAATATGCTTTTTTTAATTGTGAAACACGTTGTTTTTCAACATTTTTTTGAACCAATGAAGGCAAAGTCATTGCAGCAACTATACCGATTATACCGAGAGTTATCAGAACTTCAGCTAGAGTGAAACCGAATTTGCAGGATAAGGATATACCCTCACCCGGGCTTCGCCTACCCTCTCCCATAGGTAGAGGGTAGTTATCTTTACCCCTCACCCTAACCCTCTCCTGTCTTGGATTTGCTCCACGCTCCCAGAATTTCGCCTGCGGAGCATGCTCCTGTCGGCTCAATCTGCTCGCTATCCGGATTTGTTCGCTCTCGCTCACTCCATCCGTCCGCAAATCCGCCAAGGGGAGAGGGGATTTAGTCATTCCGAACTTGGTTCGGAATCTGTCTTTGTCAATACCCACGGCTTCCGCTTCTTTAGATCCTGAAACAAGTTCAGGATGAGTGTTTTCAACGTTTAATTCTTTCTGATTTATCATTACATCGTCCGTTT
>USHE01000100.1 GCA_900554385.1 uncultured bacterium
CCCCCCCCCTACTCTGCCCCCGCCCGCCACGCCCCCTACTCCCCTCTTGCTCCCGGGCCGCGGCGTCTTAGTTTCCGCTCTGGTCAAGGGGTTACAGCATCTCGTCATCCTGAATTAGTTTCAGGATCTGAAGATACGAAAGTCGGGGAATTTTCAGAGAATAGATTCCGAACCAAGTTCGGAATGACAAATGCTCCATGTCATCCTGAACTTGGTTCAGGATCTAATTTAGTACTGATTGCAAGTGGGGACAATTTCACTCCCCAGCCGTGCCGGAAATTTGGTTTTACCCTTGCAGAAGTCTTAATTACCCTAGGGATAATAGGAATTGTTGCAGCTATGACCCTGCCTGCAATTTTAATGAAAATAGATGAAAAAGAAAATATTGCGAAATGGAAAAAATCATATTCGTTGATAAGCAATGTTTTTAATAAAGTTATTGCAGAAGATATATCTGTGTGTGCTGCTTATGACCAATATGGCAATTGTTCAACTGGTACTACTGATAGTCGCAGGGACATGTTCTCAGAGGCATTTTTTAACGAAATAGATAAAAATCTTAAGGCTGTTGATGCTTGCAATATAGTTTTAGCTCCCCGATGCGATAATTACTCACATGTTTGGCAGAAAAATATTAAATACAAGTGGTCGGGGATTGCAAATATTTATTCAAGATATAATGCGCTTGGAGATAATGCAAAAAGGGGGACTATTAATGCTTATAATTTCTGTAGCCGTGCCATTCTTTTAGCAGACGGAACGGCTGTTTATTTTGGCGGGTTGTGGAATGGTCCTTGGATAGTTGTCGATGTAAATAATTATACTAAAGGTCCAAATCAATTTGGAAAAGATGTGTTTGTGATAAAAGTGTATTCACACGCAAGACGTGGGACGTGGATGAAACCTCTTGGTGCATCAGGGACTCCTGGTGCAGAAGATGCTTCTATGGGAGCATCAGGCTGTGATCCGACAATTGGTGTGATAAATGCTAATACAGTCTACAACGTTGCAGGTGCAGGCTGTAGTGCAAAATATCTTTTAAAGTAAAAACAGGCGTAACGCCTGTTTTTTTATTTGATATCTTTCGCAATTACATCTGTAATATCATCCCCGCCAAAATAGACCATATTCTTTGGAAGAACTAAGTCATAGTTAAGATTTCTCGCTTTTTCGACTACTGTTGAACGGATTTCGTTATCAATCTGGGTTAGCTTTTTGTTATATTCAGTATCAAGTGCTATTTTTTGTGAATTTACCTGATTTCTGTATTTTTCTTCGATGGCAGCTATCTTTGCAGGATCGCTTTCTTTTGAAAGTTCTGTTTTTGCTTTATCAAGAGTGTTTTGAATTTCTTTAACTTTCTTTTCCTGCTCTGCTTTCAGGTTTTTAACAGCAGTTGAATTTGCTACTATTTTGGCTGCGTCGATAACCGCAACTTTTGGAGTTGTGTCTGAGATTGCAATGTTATTCACTGAATATCCGAGGGCGAATGATAAGCCTATAATTACAGCAATGTAGAAGTTTCTTTTCATATAAATCCTTTCTCTTATTTTGTATTGATAAGTTAATATGTTTTAACTTTTATTTTATTCCACAAGCGGGTAGTTGATAGGATAATATAGGATTATTATATTCTCTTTAGTTGTGCGTAAAAGAGAATATAAATATATCATTATAATTACACTTTGGGGCTGTGCGCCCCAAACCCTGCACTTGTATTCGTTTCCTTTCTTGCGGCGGCAAGAAAAAGAATACAAGACAAGAAAAAGAAACACGCTGATTATATACAGTCACTAAACTCAATCAAAGCAGTGTAAACTCGTCACTAACGTTCCTCAAACAGTACACTGCTCGTTGCTATTTCGTTAAGTGACTGTAGCCTTGACCGACCTCAGGTCGGTTTATGAAAATCCGTAAACCAAAGGTTTTTGCTGACTTGAGCTAATTAGTCGTGTTGTTCTCTTTTTTTTGTCGAATTACAACATATTTTATTTTAAAATTTGCATAAATTTCGTTTTTATTTTAAAATAGTTACACTTGTAAAATAGGAGATAATTATGGCACAACAATTTAATCCGCAAAATATGAACACTCAAAATATTAAAAAAAGAACTTCTGTTCTCGTTTTTTTGAAAGGTTCAACAGCACCTTTGGTGTTGTATGTCGAAAATCCGCAGGATTTATATGCGGAATTAACACAGTTGATGAAATCCGCATCTGCTGTCCTTGTAGAAAAAGAAACATCAGGTCCTTTGAAAAAAGTATGCTTTGTTTCTAATCAAATTGCAGCAGTAGCTACGCAGGAAGAACAATATGTCTAAACACCTTGTTTCAATAGATCAAATTGAAAATTCCGAGGAAAAAATTCTTGAATATCATTTCAGCGATACAATTAAAGATATTTCTTCCGAAGGTCCAATTAATGCAGATTTGGTTATAAAATCTCTCGGCGATTTTATCGAAGTCAGCGGAGAGGTTTCTGGTGTAATTAATCTGGTTTGTGATGTTTGCTTAAATCCATTTAAATATGATTTGTCTGTAAATATTGATGAACTTTATGCAAAATACGCTCTGTCAGAGGATTATGCACAAGAAACGGAACTGAAAGAAGGACAGTTTATTACAGACCTTAACGGCGCAGAAGAAATTGATATTTATGACTTATTGTATCAATCTGTAATATTAAATTTACCAAATAAGAAAGTTTGTGGTATAAATTGTAATGGGAAAGAATTTCTCAAAGAGGAAGACTTAACCGATCCGAGATTAGATGTTTTTAAAAATATCAAAATTGAGGGGCAGAATGGCTGATGATTAGCCTTCTGTAAACAATAATTTGAAATATAAGTAGTAGTAAAAATAAAAAGGAAAAAGAAAAATGGCAGTACCAAAGAAAAGAACAGGACATTCCGCACAAGGACACAGAAGAAGCAACTGGAAAGCAACTACTCCGGAAACTACAAAATGCCCTAACTGCGGCGCAACAGTATTAACTCACACTGTATGTACAGCATGCGGAACTTACAAAGGTCAACCTGTAAGTTTGAAAGACAAAAAAGAAGAAGTTGCAGCAGAAGTAAAACCTGCTAAAAAAGAATCTTCTAAAAAAGCTGAAGCTGTAGAAGAAGTTAAGGCTGAAGTTGCTGAAGAAGCAAAAGAAGAAGCTTCTGAAACTGAAGAAAAATAGTGAAATTATGTTGAATGGTTGATTAACTTTTCAGCCATTCAACATTTTAACCGTTATAAAAGACTTTGAGAGGGAACGATGACAAGAATAGCAATAGACGCAATGGGTGGTGACCATGCTCCGCATGAGATTGTAGCGGGTGCTGTTTGGGGCGCGCAAGAATACGGCGTAGGTATTGAACTGGTTGGAAAACAAGACCGTATTGAACAAGAATTGGATAGAATTGCGCAGGAAGGAATTTATTCCGACTGTGGAACAGGCGGTAAAAAAAGACGTATCAAGATTGATTTGAGTAAGCTTGATATAAAAGTTACCCATGCATCAGAAGTTATCGAGATGGGCGAAGCTCCGGGTCAGGCTATTCGGAAAAAGAAAAAATCCTCAATCGTTCTCGCTGTGGATGCTGTGGCAAAAGGCAGCTCTGATGCAGTTGTTGCTGCAGGCTCAACTGGTGCGGCAATGGCTTCAAGTTTGTTCGGACTTGGTCGATTGACAGGAATTGAAAGACCTGCTATTGCTGTTACTTTGCCTACTATGAAAAAACCTATTGTCTTAATCGATGGTGGTGCAAACAGTAATTGTACTCCTGAAATGCTTTATCAGTTTGCTATTATGGGTGTTACTTTCTCTAAAAACGTCCTAGGTATCGAAAATCCGCGCGTAGGTGTTTTGAATATCGGTGAAGAAGCCGGCAAAGGTAATGAACTCGCTCAAAATACGTATAAATTATTGGAAGAACATCAAGACAGAATTAACTTTGTAGGTAACATCGAGGGCAAGGAAATTTTCCTTAGTGTGTGTGATGTTGTTGTATGTGACGGTTTTGTCGGCAACGTTGCTTTGAAAATTACTGAAGGCACATCTTCTATGTTGTTTAGAATGATTAAATCTGAATTTAAGTCAGATTTAGCAGGTAAAATTATCGGTCTTCTTGCTAAACCTTTCATGAAAAGAATCGGTAAAAAAATTAATTATGAAGAATTCGGCGGAGCATTGCTTCTCGGGGTTAAGGGAATTACTGTAATTTCGCACGGCAGAAGTAAAGCTTATGCAATTAAAAATGCCGTCAGAGTTGCAAAAGAAGCTGTAGAAACCGGCGTAAATGAAAAGATTTCCAAATTTAATGAGGACTAATACAAAATGACAAATAAAAATATTCCGTTAAAAATTGCAGGTGTAGGATACAGTTTACCTGAAACCGTTATCACAAATGATGACTTAACTAAATTATACGATACCTCAGATGAGTGGATTTATTCAAGAACAGGTATTAAGGAAAGACGCGTTGTTTCAGGGGAACAAAATGCTATTGATTTGGGCTTTGAAGCTGCTCAGAAGGCACTCGATAGAGCAAAAATTAATCCTGATGAAATTGAATTAATTATTGCTGCTTCATCAGCACCGCCTGATTTGTATCCTGCTATTGCTTGTCATATTCACCAGAGATTGGGTATTAAGGCTCAAATTCCTGCCTTTGATATCACTGCTGCTTGTTCCGGATTGATTTACGGTTTGAGTATTGCTAAGGCTTATATCGGTTCCGGAATGTATAAGAAAATTCTTATTGTTGCGACTGATAATAATTCACGTCTTGTAGATTGGGCAGATAGAGGAACTTCAATTCTTTTTGGTGACGGTGCGGGTGCAATGGTTGTTACTGAAGCCGAAGACGGTATTGACGATGTGATTGCTATTGATATTAAAGCTGACGGCAATTACGGTAATCTTATTGAGCTTTCTTTCGACGGCAAGAATTGTCCGCTTGTTGAGCAATATGAGGAAAAACCTAAAGGCATCAGAATGAATGGACGCGGTGTTTATACCTTTGTTGCAAAAATTCTCCCTCACTATGTGGAAAATTTAATCGAAAATGCAGGAATGAAAGCAGAAGATATTGATTATTTAATTCCTCATCAGGCTAATATCAGAATTATTCAGGCAGTTCAGGAGCGTCTTGGCTATAGCGATGAAAAAGTTGTTACAAACATTAAATACTACGGAAATACATCTGCTGCATCAATTCCGATTGCGTTGGCAGAAAGTGTTGAAAAAGGCAACGTAAAACTTGGAACAACAGCTGTCCTTTGCGGTTTCGGTGCAGGTATGACTTGGGGCGGTGCAATAGTTAGACTTCGCGAAGGTATTTGCTAAGATTTTGCAGAGAAATAATTTAAACAAAAACACAGGATTATAATCCTGTGTTTTTGTTAATAAGGTAGAATTTAATTTGCTAGTGAATATAAATTTTTCAGTAAACAATAAACTACAGTACAAAAAGTCCCGAAAGAATATTGTACATTTAAGTTGTTTATAGTATAATTTATGCATAGAAGTTAAAAGAGAGGGATATGTTTATGAGTAAAAAAGTTGCGTTTCTTTTTCCCGGACAAGGTTCTCAATCCGTTGGTATGGGAAAAGATTTGTATGAAAATTTTGAAAGTTCAAAAAATGTTTTTGATACAGCTGATAAAGTTTTAGGTAAAAGTATCACATCTATGTGTTTTGAAGGTCCGGAAGACGCTTTGAAACAAACAGTTAATACCCAGCCGTCAATTGTTACTATGTCAATTGCTGCGATGGAAGCTTTGAAATCTCAATGTGATATTACTCCTGCTTTTGTTGCGGGGCATTCTCTTGGAGAATACTGTGCAATGTATGCTGCAGGTGTTATGTCATTGGAAAATACATTAAAAGCAATTCAAAAACGTGCTGATTTGATGAATGCCTCTGCTAATGGCGGTGCAATGTCTGCAGTTCTTAATGCATCAGAAGAAGCTTTAAAAGAAGCCCTTTCAGAAGCTTCAAGCGTAGGTTATGTTGACGTTGCAAACTATAATTCACCTGCTCAGGTTGTAATTACAGGTGATGAAACTGCTGTTGCGAAAGCCGGAGAACTTTTGCTTGCAAAAGGTGCAAGACGTGTAGTTCCGCTTCCTGTTTCAGGTGCTTTCCACTCAAAATTCATGGAACAGGCAGGTAAGGAATTTGAAACATTTGTAGCTGATTTAGAAATGAACGATGCTTCAATTCCGGTAATTACAAACGTTGATGCTAATGCAACTACTGCAATGGCTGATTTCAAAGTAAAAATGCCGAAACAAATTTATTCATCAGTGTATTGGACGCAAACAATTGAAAAAATGGTTTCAGAAGGTGTTGAGGTTTTTGTTGAAATCGGACCTGGAAAAGTTCTTGCAGGCTTGAACAAAAAGATTGCACCGGAAGCAAAAATATTCAATGTATTTGATAAAGCATCTTTAGAGAATACTGTTGAAAGTTTAAAAGAAGATATCGCTTTGGTATAAGATTAATGCGGGCGGCAAAATTGCCGCCCTTATCTAATGGGAGGAAATGGCATGAAATGCACTCATAGTAACGGTTTTACGGGGGGGGGGGCGGACAAATTTACAAAGAAAGA
>USHE01000101.1 GCA_900554385.1 uncultured bacterium
GTTTCATGCTATTTTTATGCCAGTTATTATTGAATTTTCAAGGTGCATAGGCACATTTTAATGTGCGAAGTTTGAGTAATAAAATTAACAAAGACTTGTATGTGCTACATAGTCTTGTACAGCTGTAAGAAAGTAGTAAATTAATCAAGCCTGAAGAAACTACAGTAGCTCAGTATTAGAGGCAACGCAGGGGAAGAGTTGTTGGTAAAAAAAACTATTTATAAGGAGGAAACGAAGATATGGAAAACACAGCAGCAGAGGAAATGTATGATTTTACGAAAAATCGCAGAGAAAAAATCAATTTAGAACTGTCAAAAATAAGGTCATTATATGGCAGAGAGGATGTAGTTTATAGATTTAATGCTTACAAGAAAGCAAAAGATAAAGATGATATAGCACGCAAAAAGGGAAGAAGTGGATATAGTGGACTTCCATCTGCAAGAATAGAACTTGAAAGCGCTTGTAAGTCTGTAGGAATTGAGAAAACACCTGATGAATTGATTAAAGATGATTCTGTAATTAAAACAATACATACCAGATCAGAAATAATAAGTGATCAATTTTTGCCAATATTGTATAAAGAATATAAAAACACTCCCATGACAAGTGACTATATGAACAGAATAATACATCGCCTGACAAAATCGGATACTTATATAAAAAAAGATGATGAAAACAGAACAATTATATTGAAAAAGTTTGTTATGGGAGGCGGTAAAGGTTTCAAAACACTTAATACAGGAGAGATTATTGAATGGGCAGAAGAAAAAATGAATGCTAGCGAAAAGGAACAGTATGATTTACAGTCAGACAGTCAAAAGAAACTTGAGTTAGCTGTATCCAGAATAGATAATTCTATTTTTGATAGAAGTTTAACTCAAGCATTGAAACAAACAAAATGCCTTATTGAGAATTTTGACAAATATGTATTAATGTCCAAAGAAGGGAAAATAGTTGATTCTAATTCTAATGAAACAATTATAATTTCGGACATAATTTTGAAGGAAATAACGACCATTAAGCTGAAAAATCTTATGTGTAAACTGAGATTTGAATTTACAAATGTGAGTGTAATAGAAAATATTAAATTACTATATAACATATTTAATAACGACTATCCGGCAAATACAGTTGTAGAATTTATAGATTTTGTTGCTGCTCTTAATGTAGATTTCAAGAAACAGTTGCATTCATTATGCTATATAAGCAGAGAGGGTAAAAAGAAAACATTAGAGGAAAGATATTGTGATGTTTTAAAGAAACGTATCCGTAAATTGATGTTATTGAATTTTTGTGAAGATTTGGCAAATGGAGATTTTAAGAGTAATGGGGGTAACACAAGAAAATATTTGTATTATTTTGCCATTATGTTTGACATGTCAGAGGCCTTAAAAAAGAACGATCATTATAATGAAGATACAAAGGAAGTGGAAACTGAGTTTGGAAAACGTGCTGACATGCAGGCGTATCTTTTTGAAGACTATTACAGTGACAACATTATGAAGTTTTTATTAAATCGTAATGAAAGGGAAAAACACATTAAAAGTTTGCAAGGAAACTGAAAAGGAGAAGGCAATGATTATGAGACGGAACCAAGAGGAGATGGTATTAATTATAAAAATTATGCTGAAATGATATATTTGTACTTCTTATATAGGAAGGATTTGAACTTGACTCCCGGAGAAAGAATAGATATGGCTGAGAAGATAATAGCTAAATGCAGTAATAGCAAAGAGAAGATAACTCATCCGATAAAAGGTGGAGAGACTAATGATACTGTCGGGTATAAGAATTCATATATGGAAAGTGTTTTGGATCGTGAACCATCGGAGGTTGGAAGTTATTTAATGAGTACTGAGTATGATTTTATGTTCAATGAGGGTAAATCTATAACGGCTATATCGTCCGAAGAGGTTTACGCACGTGATGCAATGGAAATATGGTCAGGAAGCTTAGAAGAAGAGTATGTAAAGAATGTTGATAGTAGCACATTAAAGCGAGAAATAAAAGATATAAAGGAGGCAGCTGAGTCAGATGAAGTTGCAGACAGGGTATTAGAGTTATCTAATATTAAATATTTCAAGGAAAATTCTATAGTTAAATGGAGTTTATCTGAAAAATTGAGAAAAAAATATACAGGCTCAAATGACAAAGAATTCTTCTTAATCATAGACTTAATAGAACAACGATTAAATAAAAGATTCGTATGGTTAAGCAGTAGAAAAATTAACGAATTGGCGGAGCTTCTTACAATATAATATGAAGATTCAAATAGCGATACATTTATTAGTGGGAAAGAACTGCAAGCAATGATTAGAAAAAAAACCGGAGGATTATACAATGGCTATTTATTTCAAGATGACGTTGAGATGCTTAAAAGTATAGGCTTGGATATCAAATGGAAAAAAATAAAGAAGCCAAAGAAAGCCGCAGAAGACATTACCGAAGAAGAAAAAGTATATGCTCTTTGCGGAAGAGAGTATCAAAATGATAGCGAATTAGATGCTATAATAAAGAGCCTTAATATAAAACTGGATAAGACATTGCTTTGGGAAATTTTACTGGAGAGAATTGTAAAAAAACAAGATATTTCCAGATCTACATTTATTGCAGTATATTATAATTATTATTTATGTTTTGAACTAGATAAAATAAGTGGGGTAGAAACATTCAAGGATATATATGACGATTTTAAAAATAAAATAGATATTGAGCTTGAAAAAGCTCGATTCCAACGAATGAGTGAAAAAAATATATTGGATTTGTATGTTTTAATTTCATTATGTGTATTTGTAGTTGAAAACGATGTTTTACAGTCTGAGTGACCAGAAATACCGCAGTTTTTCGCTTTAGTTCAGGATAGATATTGGATTCCCCATATAAACTATTCTCTTTCCATCTGCATTTTGACAATATTTTAATTTCGACTGACAATATTTATAGGTTTTAATACAATCGCAAAAAATATAATCTACAAAAGTAAGTAATTGTGTTGTAAATGAAGTCCTAATCATTTCTTTCCCGTCAGCATAACTCGATCCATACGGAACATAACATACTCTTGAAATCTTTGATAAATTTGCAAATTTATATTCCATAGGATATTCTCTTTGGTAAGGTAAACCAAGAAAAATAAAATCGAATTTATAATCCTCCAGTCTTTTGAATTTCTTTTTTAGATCATCATATGAATTTATCACTTCTGCACCATTAGCAATTTGCAAAGCAAATTTTAAATTTTGCTCAATAGTATTAACATTTATTTTATTTGTAGCATGGTCAAACCTCGGTAATACAAGTAATGTTACATCATATCTTGCATCTAAACACATATATTCAAAGATTGATTGCACCGATGGAAATATCTCTATCCTCTGAATAATAAAACACATTTTTACTTTTTCATTCATCGTATTGAAATTTTTTTTTTTTGAATTAATAAGCATAGTTTTAAAAAATAATATCCAGAATTATAAAAATAAATTTTTATTTTTTCCTTGATTTTTCGAATAAATTTTTTGTTCATTATTTTTTACTCTCTCCTCATATAATATGTTTGTAAGCAAAAACTCGCAAACTTATTCCTTTTATTTTATCAACTATAAATGAGCAAATCCTAAATTTTGCACAAACTAAAGACACCCTCTGCTGAATGATGTATAATTGAAGTGCGACCATCAACCTACTCACGCAAACAAGGGGGTGCCTGTTGCAAACATTATACATCATTCCAATAAAATTTACAATTACCTAAAAACTTTAAAACTTCATCATTTTTTGTCGGATATCTATCTCCAACATGTAATGACCATTATTGTTTCTGTCTTTCTCCGTGGATACCGCGGTAAGACCGTTGACTTTTCTATTGTCAGCCAGCATCACAGAAAAACGGTAGCTTATTTTCTGAATCATGGAAAATGGGACGATTCTGCATTGCAAAAAGCTCTGAAAAGCAGCATTGTCGAACTGATTTATCAGTAGGCCCGTTCTTCTGGCCAGCCTGTTTTCTGCATTGTAGATGATACAATTACTTCTCATGTCAAGCCCTCGTCACAGGCCCTGCATCCCATCGAAGCTGCGTATTTTCATCAATCGCACCTGAAAGGCCGGCAGGATTATGGACACCAGGTTGTTTCTGTTATGCTTTCCTGCAATGGAATCACATTGAACTATGCGGTCATCCTATACGATAAGACAAAATCAAAAATTAAAATCGTACAGGATATCGCCGCGGAACTGCCGGAAGCCCCGGTGGTTTCCTACTTTCTCTGTGACAGCTGGTATACGTCCGTGGACATCATGAAAAGCTTCCTGAAAAAAGGATTTTATACGATTGGTGCATTAAAAACCAACCGTATCCTTTATCCCATGGGCATCCGTCAGAAAGCCAGCGAACTTGCACTTCATATGCGGAAAAGCGATCCAAATGTCAGCCTTGTGACCGTTGATAAAAGGAGATTTTACGTTTACCGTTACGAAGGAAATCTCAATAAGATTTCAAATGCAGTTGTTCTTCTGAGTTACCCTGAGGAATGCTTTGGGAATCCAAAGGCGCTGAGGGTATTTATTTCCACTGACGTGTCCCTGTCTACGCAGGAGATTCTTGATTCGTATGCCAAACGCTGGTCGATCGAATTGTTTTTCCGGCAGAGTAAACAGAAGCTGGGGCTGGACAAATATCAGATCCGATCCAGCCAGGGAATCCAGCGTTACTGGTTGATCATGTCATTAACCCATTATCTGTGCTGCATGTTCAAAGGTAAATACTGCACATTTGAAGAAGGTTATTTTTACACCATCAAGTTAAAGAAAGAACGGATTACGGCCATTTATCGGTTGATCCAGCATGGAGCTTCGCTGAAGGATGTTTTAATGATTGCAGGGTGATTTTGTGCAATTTTCGTTATTTGCTCATTTATAGTTTCTAATATAATGAATTATTTTGTACTCTAGTTAGCAACCACCAGTTCAACTGGTGGTTTATTATTAGCCCTCCAAAGGGCTATTGTTACTGCTCGCCCCAAAGGGCGGTATCGCAAGCACTTTTGCTGGCCCGCTATAAAGCGGTACTACTCGAATCTTCTCGTCTCGATTCTTCTGCTTGCTCTTTTATATACTTTTGAACTGCTTCATCTGTTATATTGCCAATCGTTTCAACATAATATCCTCTAGCCCAAAACGCTTTATCCCATTTACTTTGCAACTCAGGATGCCTGTCATAAATCATTAATGTGCTTTTTCCTTTCAGATACCCCATAAAATCTGATACTCTGAGTTTTGGTGGAATTGCTACGCTTAAATGTACATGATCTATACATACCGCTCCTGCAATTATCTCTACATTTTTATACTGGCATAAAGTTGCTATTATCTCTCGGACATCTCTGCGTATTCTCCCATACAATACCTTCTTTCGGTATTTAGGAATAAACACAATGTGATACTGGCATTTCCAACGAGTATGTGATAAACTTTTATTGTCCATTTGGACCGCCTCCTTTGATTTTGAGTTTGGCTTGCGACACCATTCTCATTCTATCACAGGAGGCTTTATTTTGTTATCCTCACCACTTCCGACTACTCTATTCTCCCCAGCATAGCTGGGGGATTAGACTTTTCATTTATCATTTATTGTTCCCACAAATAGAGCCAAACCAGAGCCATTTGATAAAACAAATGCCGGAAGCCCGCATAAATACAGGCTTTCGGCATTTTAATCTGTTATTCAAACTCGCTCCTGTTAGATGTTTTCTAAACAGATTTGCTTATGAGATTTCGCTCAGAGTATTGGTATTCTTTTCATTATTCAGATAGTAGAGGCTATCTGATTTTTTGTTGCCATTGTGTTGCCACATTATTGGTGTTAATCTACTATCCCTAATTCTTTTAGGAAGATCGGAGTACCACTCATCTACTTGTCTCATTTCGTACTTCCTTTTTAACGATATGTACTACAATTCGTGTACAATATCCTGATCCAACACTTGCTTCCGTTCTTTCCAATCTGGCATATAATTTGAAAGAAACATATAAAACTGCTTGCTGTGATTTGGATATAAAAAGTGGGTCAACTCATGCAAAACCACATAGTCAATATATGGTATACCAGCTTTAATTAAGTAGAAATTTAGCGTTATTATTCCACGATTTACGCTGCAACTGCCCCACAAAGTTTTCATTTTACGGACTGAAACCTTTGGCATAGGAATACCGTATTTTTCAATAATAGGGTACCAATGTTCTGTTCGTTCCTGAAGGAGCGCCTTCGCCTGTTTTCTCCACCAATTTTCAAACTGTCTCTGAATTTTTGACTGGTCATTCGCATCCTGGCAACAGATATGAATGATCTTTCCTTCTGAATATACTTTTTCTTTTTCACATTCAGTAACAACGAAAAGCATATCTTCACCAAGAAACTTAATTGAAAATCCATCTCTGATTTCATCAGTCGCTGCATATCCAACAGTTTTCCGAAAAGCATCTAGTTTTGATTCACTCCAGGTACCCTTATCCACTAAAAACTCTTCAGCCCACGTGGTCGGAACTGTTTTCGGCATAGACAATACAAATT
>USHE01000102.1 GCA_900554385.1 uncultured bacterium
TAAAAACCCCGAGTGATGACCAAATATCAGTTCACAAATGTTCAGCATCCGCATATAAAGAAATGGAATTAGTCTTTTTAGCCACATTGAACAGGTGTGAACTTACCAGAAAGTTTGCAACAACCGCAAAAGCCATTACTCCTATTCCGAGGTAAGAGTCGGTTTCCATGGCATATCCGAATATTAATTTTTTTCCTGCTTCATAAATAATAAATACAGCAGCAAATATAATAAGTCCGCCTTCTATAAAACCGGACATATCTTCATATCTTCCGTGACCAAAAGGGGGTTGTTTGGCTGCAGGTTCAGAAGATTTCATAACTGCAAAAAAAGTAAGTACAGACGCCAGAAGGTCACTTAAGGAATGAATGGCTTCAGAAATTATACTGATACTTCCTGAAATATAACCTGCAATTAGTTTCAAAATAATTACAGCAGCATTGGAAGCTATTGAAAACCCTGCTGCCGATTTTTTTTCATTTACAGCTAACATACCCGTTATTATTGCACTTTTATCGAAAAAAGTAAAGTAAAAAAATAGCCATTTGTCTAATGATTTAATAAAAAACTTATAGTATAATAAAAAGTTATAATTTATGGGGGAAATGCTAAATGGATGATATTGCAAAAAAAGGGTTAAATGAAAATGAATGTCTTGTGTTGGAAATGTTGGAATACGGGTTTGATGAAAAAGAAATTTCGCAAAAGCTGGGAATAAGTGAACATACCGTTTGTTCTCATAAAGCAAAGCTTGAAAAATTGGGGCTTATTTAGTATTTTTAATTGCTTTTAGCATTATTTTTGTTTCTTTTGATATTCTGTTTGATTCAATAATTTTTTGGATAGATTTGTTAAAAACAGCTTTATCAATAGAAGGTTTTTTGAGAAAATCTAATGTTTTAGCTTCAAATTTAATGTAACAAATTGATATCGCCCAGGCTGCCGCCATTTGTGCGTAGTAGTCGGTTGTTTTGACTTTTTCAAGTTTTTCAAGAACTCTATCAATATAATTTTCTTCTATAAAATAATTAAGCAGAACTACAACGCCGAAACGAATTTCAAATTCTTTTTCCGAATTAAGATATTTTTGTACAAAATTCCAGACTAATTCTTTGTTTTTTTTGATAAACTTAAGTCCGCAGCAAAAACTGTCGCAGACAGACCAGTTGTTAATCTCAGGAACAAAATTTTCTATATAATTTAAAATCTTTTCGGGTTCATCTTTTATAAGTCCGATAACCATGCCTTTAAGCATTGTTTCTTCCATAAATCTGCAATCGTTATTTTTCAGATAAGTTTGCCAGTCTGATTTGTAGATTTCTCGTGAAATTTTACGTAAAACAGGCAGTCTCACTCCGACAACATTGTTTACACCAGGCAGCAAGGCAGAAGAAAACTTTTGATATTTTTCGTCTGCTTCTTGTAAAATTTGTTCTCTAACTTCATCGATAATACTCATACTAAACCTTTTTTAAAAGTACAACGGCATTTGATTCAATAGCCAGTTCCTGCCCTACTGCATCTAATTTTTCTTTGGTTTTTGCTTTTATTGAAAGATTGTTTAAATCTATTTGTAAAATTTCAGCAAGAACATCTTTCATTTTTGGAATATAAGGCATCATTTTGGGTTGCTGCGCAATAATGTTGCTGTCGAGGTTTTCGATTTCGTAACCTTTTTCTTTAATAAGTTCATAAACATGTTTTAACAGAATCGTGCTGTCTATATCTTTATATTTAGGGTCTGTATCGGGGAATAAAGTTCCTATATCAGCAAGAGCCAATGCACCCAGTAATGCGTCTATAATGGCGTGAATAAGCACATCTGCATCGGAATGTCCCAGAAGCCCTTTTTCATGCGTAATTTTTACCCCTCCGATTATCAAATCGCGTCCTGTAGTGAGTTTGTGAATATCGTAACCAATACCAATTCTGTACATAAAAATCCCCTTATTTTTCTTTATTATAACATAATATTTTACATAATTGCACTCTGAAATCCTTTGTATTATTATATTTTACATAGTTACTTTTAGATACTAACGGAGAAATTATGCTTGTTAAAGACCTTCCAAAATGTCCTGTAGAAATCACCTTGATGATGCTGAGTTCAAGGTGGAAAGTGTTGATAATAAAAGAACTTTTGACGGGGACGAAGCGTTTTGGCGAGTTAAAAAAAGCTGTCGGAAATATTACCCAGAAAGTTTTGACTTCTAATCTCAGAGTTATGGAGGATAACGGGCTGGTTGAGCGGAAAGTTTTTCCTGAAGTTCCGCCGAGGGTAGAATATACCCTCACTGATATTGGTTATAGTCTTGCGGTGGTGCTGGATGCGATGGCTGATTGGGGCGGGGCATACAAACAGCTTTTGAAAATTTTAGAAAAACAAAATAAACAATCTTAAAATAATTTATACCCGATCGGGTTATTAATATTAAATATTCAGCTTTGTATAATATTTGAAACAAAACAAGAAAATGAGGGTTAAAAGTTATGGTTTCAAATATTCTTCGTTGTGTGACAGATAATATCAAAGATTTTTCGCGTGTTCCTAAATCAGTCCTTGTTGAACCTGAAATTATTTTTGAGGATGAGGTAATTTATCGTAAAAATTCGGACAGAATAGAATCTGTTACAAAGTTCAGCCAGAAAACAGGAAAGAAAATTAAAACCATAAAATATGACTATTTTGACGATAAAAAAATAAAATTTATTGATGAATTTGATGAGATTTCCGGCATGAAAATACGAACAACCAATTTTACACTGTTCAAGGCGGTAACTGAATACGATTTGCAGAGCGGAAAAAAACTCCGCACCTTGAATTATAATTTGCGTGATGAAAATAAACTTTCTTCTATACATGAGTATAACCTTAAATATGAAAAAATCGCCAGAGTAACAATATTCAGAAGCGACGGAAGAAGTGTTAGTATGGTAAAAGAACTTAATCCTGAAACTGAAAGAATTGAAAAATGTATTAGTTTTAAAAGAGGTTCAAATGAAGTTAATTCTGTTTCAAAATACGATTTTGACGGAAACAAAACTGTAAAAACAACAATGTACTATAACGGTTTACAATTTAATGATAATAAAAAAAATAAACAGTTTGATTTTAATGAAATAAAACCAATTAACATAAAAGAAAAAATAAAAAAAGATAAACTTATAGATAATTTATTCAAAAACAGACTGACTTTTTCAATGTTGTCGTGATAAAATTTACTTACATGGATTTAAATCCGTCAGAATAATATAAGGAATTTTGTATGGCAGGTATTTTAAATATTCAATTTACGCCAAAAGCAGGCGATAAAAAAGCAAATTTAAATAAAGTAAAAGAATTTATAGAACATCATGCAGATAAACAACTTGATTTGGTTGTTCTGCCGGAATTTTTTTCAACATCAATCGATGACAAATCTATGATTAACGACCCCGAGGACGAAAATGGCGGAATTGTTACGGAGTTTTTGAAAGCTTTAGCAATAAAATATAATACGAATATTATCTGCGGTTCTGTAATGGAAAAATCAGATGAAAAACTTTACAATACCTGTTTTGTAATTGACAGATACGGTGAAATAGTCGGCAAATACAGAAAAATTCATTTATTTAACTACTTTGGCGGAAACGAAGGAACTTACACGACAGCAGGCGATAAACCTCTTGTTGTTACGTTAGATTTTGCAAGAGTGGGAGTCAGCCTGTGTTTTGATATAAAATTTCCTATGCTTTACAGAGAATTGATTAAACGAGGAGCGGAGATTATAGTATCACCGTCGGCATGGAGTATTCCGAAGTCTGCGTCAGCCAGAGAAAAAGAAATTTTTACAAATACCTGGAAAGCAATGAATATATGCCGTGCAACAGAGAGTCTTGTTTATTTTGTTACATCAAATCTTACAGGCAGAACAAATCCTTTTCTTGAAAGCGTTGGAAATTCTATGATAACCGCTCCTATGGGCGAAGTAATCTCCAATACAGAAAATGAAGAAACTGCGGCTTATGCAAATTTAGACATGAGTATAATTTACGATTTAAAACGAAAAGTTCCTGTTGCAACAATGGAATAACTCTTTTTGGTAAGGTATAACAAGTTTACACCGAATGCAGTCAAAACAGTCATACTGAACTTGTTTCAGTATCTGTTATATTTGAGACCCTGAAACAAGTTCAGGGTGACGATTTATAAGAACCTTACCTTATTTTTTATCTTTGTCGGAACGTTCACGTACAAAAATTCTGATAGGTGTTCCAAAAAATCCAAATGCTTCTCTGAGTTTATTTTCAATATAACGTTTGTAATGGTCTTTGAGCAAATCTGCGTTGTTTGCAAAAAGAACAAATGTAGGCGGTTGAACATCCGATTGAGTTGTATAGAGAATTTTCAAGCGTTTTCCTTTAACCGAAGTCGGCGGATTTAGAGCATAGAGTTCTTTTATAACTTTATTCAATAATCCTGTAGAAACACGTTTTGTGGACTGTTCGTAAACTTCTGCTGCTTTATCGAAAATCTGGTTAAGTCTTTGTTTTGTTTTTGCACTGATATAAATTTTCGGTGCAAATTCCAAAAACGGAATATCATTAGAAAGTTTTTTATCAAACTGATTAATGGTATTGGCTTTTTTATCTTCAATCAAATCCCATTTGTTAATGGCAATAATTAAACCTTTGCCTGCTTCTGTAATAATTGAAGAAATTTTCTTATCCTGATCTGAAATACCTTCTGTTGCGTCGAGAACGAGAAGTGCGACATCACAATCACGAATTGAACGAATTGCGCGGTCAACGGCAAATTTTTCAACACCGTAATCTACTTTTGATTTTTTTCTTATTCCGGCAGTGTCAACAATGATAAATTCTTTGTCTTTATAAGTTACGTAACTGTCTATACTGTCACGGGTTGTGCCGGACACATCCGAAACAATAACTCTGTCTTCGTTCAGAAGGGCATTTACGATTGATGATTTGCCTGCATTCGGGCGTCCGACAATTGCAATTTTAATTTTCTTTTCTTCTTGCGGAAGTTCATCTGTTGCCGTAAAGTCTTCAGTTATAATTTCAAGTAAATCACCGACTCCGCCGCTTCCGTGAAGTGCCGAAATTCCTACAGGTTCACCCAGCGCAAGTGAATAAAAATCATTCACCATCATATAAGATTCCGGATTATCAAGCTTATTTACGGCAAGGAAAACAGGTTTGCCTGATTGTCTTAAAATATTTGCAATATCAAAATCTACAGGATTTACGCCATCTTTCCCGTCAACAAGAAAGACAATTTTATCGGCTTCTTCGCAGGCAATTCTTGCCTGATCGAAAATAGAAACCATAATTTCATCCTCATCACCCGGAACAATACCGCCTGTATCGATTACAGTAAAAACTTTGTTCTGCCATTCAACATCAAAATATATTCTGTCACGGGTACCCCCCGGTAAATCGTCGACAATAGAGTTTCGTGAACCCACAAGACGATTTACTAACGTAGATTTTCCAACGTTAGGTCTTCCGACTATTGCAACTATAGGTTTTCTTTCCATAAAATAAGTATAACATGAAAAATTTTTAATGTATCCATTCTTCATGAGTTAATTCTCTGTGTAAATAATCCATGTTTCCTGTTTTTATTACCCATGTTGCGCAGCTTCCGCCGCTATGCCAGGCTTGTCGTTTTGTGCGCGAGCAGGATTCTTCTGTCAGCCACCATAAATTATAGCCCGTAATGACAGGGTATTTATTTCTGGTATTAAATAACATAATAAAAAAATCTTTTCCAAATTGATTTGGACCTTTTGCACCATTTATATCAAGATAAAATATGGCTTTGTTTCCGGTATTGTTGCCGTTGTCACGGTCTGTAATAACACCTCGCAAGCCCACAGTCGCCCCGTTTGCAAGAGCAAATATATACTCAGTTTCTCTCCATCCGTTCCAGTTTGTTGACTGTTTTCCATCAAGTTCAAGGTATATTTTAGGTAAGCCATGAGTGCTTTGTTTATTATTTTGTCCAAAATCTTTTGATAATTTTAAATAAGGTAGAAGTTTTTCTGCAACTATTTTTGAACTTTTTTTCGTATCTTCTGTAGAGAGATTCCAGTCTTCAATTAACCCGTGTTCCTGATAAGCTCTTACGTATGCTTGAGATAAGACTGAATATGTGCTTTTAAATTGATTAATCCATATTTTTTCCTGTTGCTTTTGAATGAGGGATGGTAATGTCAAAGCCGCTACAATACCGATAATCCCTAGTGTAATTAAAACTTCTGCTAAAGTGAAAGCGTATTTTTTCATAAATCCTCCGTTTAATAAACCATTATACCAAAATAAAGATAAAAAATCACCGTGACAATAGTCACAGTGCGGCTTTTACAGGTTCTTAATCGGATGAAAGCCTTAATTGTGAGGCCTGAGGCGGCGCGGCGGGGGAGGGGGGGGGGGGGGGG
>USHE01000103.1 GCA_900554385.1 uncultured bacterium
TTTATTTGTGTTGTCAGCGGATTCTCGTTTTTAGCATTTTTTGCAGGATAACCAGTGCCGTCCCATTTTTCGAGGTGATGTTCAATTTTTGGAATAATATCCTGAATATATGAAATTGGCTGAAGAATTTCTTTTGCGGCAATAAGCGGGTGTTCCATTATGTGTTGTTTTTCGTCTTCTGTCAGCGGGCTTGTTTTTAGAAGAATTTCTTTCGGAAGCATAAGGTTTCCGATATCATACAAAAGAATTGCTATTTTCAATTTATCAATTTCATCTTTTGGCAGGTCAAAGCGTTTCGCAAGGCTAACCGCTGTGAGAAGTTTTGATTTTACAATCCCGTTTTCGTGGAGCGGGTTATAGGTTTGGGTTAATATATCTGCAACAGAGTATAGTATTTCTTTTTGAGATTGATTCGTTTTCAGTTTTTCGCATAACTCATCACTAAGTGCCTGTGGTATTGGCATATTGTGTTTTGATAGAATATCCGTGAACGTATTAACTGCAATTTCCTGCCATGAAACTTCCGAGGCGGCACTTGCCATTGTAACTCTGTTTCTGCCGTTACGTTTGGAGTTATACATTGCCTGATCTGTTAGTTCCATTAATTCTTCAAGGTTGTCGGAGTGTTCTAAAAATGTAGCAACCCCAACGCTTGCGGTGATATGTTCTATTGTATCAAGTTCTTTTTCTTCAATTGCTTTTCTGATACGTTCAGCGGCAATCCTCGCACCTTCCGAGGAAATTCCGGGCAAAAGAATATTGAATTCTTCTCCGCCCATTCTTGCCGCAATATCAATTGAGCGTGCGTTTTTCTTTAAAACATCCGCAACTGTTTTAATAGCTAAATCACCGTAAGCGTGACCGAATTTATCATTAATATGCTTTAAAAAATCAAGGTCAAGCCCGATTACGCTGAACGGCTGTCCGCTTCTTATAGAACGGGTAACTTCTTTTTTTATGTAATCTTCAAAAAATCTTCTATTATACAATCCTGTCAAACCGTCTGTTACAGCCTGTTCTTTAACTGCTTCAAACAGGTCTGCGACGGTAATTGCAATTTCTATTTGCTGAGCAAACATTGATAAAAAATCGGTTTCGGATTTTGCAAGTTCTTCTCTCGATGAAAATACTCCGAATATTCCGAACGGTTTTTCTCTGGAATACAGCGGAATTGTGATTATTGATTTTATCGACTTATCAAGAAGAACTTTCTGCACCAATTCTTCCGGAATGTCAGGCATGATTGCGCGCAGGGTGCTTGCTATATCCGTTGTTTGGTTAATTTGGCGTTTTTCAAGTGTTTGGGCAAAAATAGCCTCTTTTACGTAAGCAAGCCGTCTTGTTTGGATAGGTTCTTTCAAAACCATATCCGCACGTTTTATTGTTACATCCTGAGCTTCGGCAAGCACCATAAGATAATCCCCGTTTTCATCCGTAAATTTTCTCATTATGGTACAGTGCAGGTATCCAAGTTCTCCCTGAATGCTGTTTACAATGGTTTCCATCACGCTGATTAGAGGTTTTGAAGAATTCATCATATCCCAGATGTGCTGGATAGTCAGCATTCTTTTATTTGCCATATTAAGTTCGTGAGTGCGTTCTTCAATTTCTTTTTCTAATTGAAGATTGCGTTCGTATATTTCAAGAAAATCCTGCTTCCCGCTGTAAATATTATTTTCAACTTCGGATATTTTTTTTCTGATTTCATTTAATTTATCAAAAAATTTCATTAAGAAGACCTGTAAGTTTACGTTTTACTTATTAATTATACACTATTTTTACGAATTTACAAGGTTATTGCAAAAAAGCTGCACCTATAACTCCTGAAAAATCTCCTAATTGGGCTTTTTTAAATTCGATTTTTGTTGCAGGAACAGGCAGGGATTTGGCTCTGGCTTTTTTTACTGTATTTTGATAAAAATAGTCGACAGCTTCAATTAGTCCGCCGCCAAGGATGACCAGTTTAGGATTTATAAAGTTAATAATACTGGCAATTCCTCCTGACAGATATTCAGAAGCCTCATCCACGCACTGAATTACGAGTTCATCTCCTCGTTCGATGGATTTTTGAATCATACTTGAGCTGATGGATTTTCCGCTTTCCAGATAATCAAGGATGACTGAGTGTCTGCCCTTTCTTAATGCGCCTTCAATTCTTTTTTCTATTGCTGAACGTGACGCGTATGCTTCAAGACACCCGTGTGCGCCGCAGGCGCATTGTCTGCCGTTTAAATCAACAATCATGTGTCCGATTTCACCGGCAGTTCCTGTGGCGCCGTGAATTATTTTTCCGCCTTTTACAATGGATGAGCCTACACCTGTGCCTACAAATATACAGACAAAGTCATCACAGCCTTTTGCGGCTCCAAACATCATTTCGCCCATTGCTGCAATTTCAACGTCATTGCCTAAGCGGACAGGAATATTAAAGTGGCTTGTGAGGTGTTCTTTTATATTTAAGTCGTAGCAGTCAAGATTAGGCGCGCCTATTAAAATCCCGTTTTCTCTGTCGACCTGACCCGCTGCTCCCACTCCGATAGAATTAATTTCTTCTAATGGAACGCTACTTTCTTCAAGCAGTTCTGTTATACCCTCTATCATTTTCCGAATTATGTTTTTAGGTCCTTTATCCTTTTTTGTTTTTTTCTTGATATGGCAAACCACTTCGCCGGTTGTTTTGTCAACAAGCGCAATAAGGATTTTTGTTCCGCCTAAATCTATACCTACTGAATACTTTTTCATACACCAGCATTATATATTAAAAAATGGTTTCTTGTAAATAGTTTAAAAAGTGGGTGTTATGTAAATGTCGGCTCTTTCGGTAAACAAGATTTAATGCATTTGCCAAAAAAGATTTTATTTGTTAGCATATTCTTATTGATAGGGGATAAAAATATTATGGATATGAAAAAGTTCTTGGTTATAGCGTCGGTATTGTTCTTTACAGCAGGGCAGGTCAATGCAAAAGATGCCTGGATAAATAATCTTCGTACAGATTTTCTTAATCATTCTACTGTTATTTATGCAGTTAATCTTAGAAATTTTAATGCTCAAGATACTAACAAAAGCGGAGTTATTGATTTTGATGAAGGGGAAGAAAGCGGAACTTTTTTGAATGCTATTGCCAGATTAGATGAACTTCAAGCCAACGGAATAACAGCATTACATCTTTTGCCTATTACTCCTGTCGGTAAGACAAAAGCCCTAGGTACAGCAGGTTCATTATACTCTGCTGCAGGATTTAATTCGCTTAATCCTCAGTTAAAAAGTGATAAGACTATGTTATCAATTGAAGATCAGGCAAGAAAATTTATCAATGAAGCTCACGAACGCGGCATTTCGGTTATTGTAGATGTGCCGGCATGCGGTTCTTATGATTTGTATCTCCAGCGTCCTGAATTATTTATAAAGGACAAATCCGGTCAACCTGTAATTCCTGCTGATTGGACAGATGTAAGATTGTTTAACAGCGGGACTGAAACTGTTATAAATCGAGATGTTTTCAATGTGTATAGAGAATTTGTAGATTTTATGATGGATTTGGGCGTGGATGGTATTCGGGCTGATGTCGCACACAGCAAACCTGCTAAGTTCTGGAAAGAACTTATTGAATATTCAAGACAGCGTGATCCGCAAATTCTATGGCTTGCAGAGTCTTCTAATTCTTGGAAGGATTCTGTTTCCGAATATACGGTTTACACTCCGTATGACAAACTTCTTCAAGCAGGTTTTGACGGCTATTATGGCAGTTATTTTAATATGAAAAACTGGAAAACATCTAAAGAGTTAATTTCTCAGGCTGAACTTGATTTTAATCTTGAAAAAACATTTGGAGTTCCTAAAAGTGTAATCGGCAGCTTTACAACCCACGATGAACTCAGTCCTATTCTTGTTAATGGAGAAAAATACAGCAAAATGATTATGTGGCTAAATGCTACGCTGCCTGTAAATTCTTATTATATTGACGGTTTTGATACTGCGGATAAGTATATTTATTTCTGGGCGAATAAAAAAGCTCAAAAAACATATACCGATGATGATTTTTATTTTGTTCATCGCGGGAAAATTGATATTTTTAATTTTTCAGCAAAACCGGGAGGAAAGAATATTGAATTGCAAAACGATTTTCGCCGTTCAAATGAGTTTAAAAAATATGTAGATTCTTTGTATGCGGCAGGACGTTTTAAATCGTTGAGAACCTCTAATCCTTCTGTTTTTGCTTATGCGGTTTCTGGTAATAAAAATACTGTCGTTGTAATAGGTAATATGAATTTTCGTTCAACCGAAGACGCTGTTGTTCGTGTTCCGAAGTTTAATGAGGAATTAGATGTTGTGCCTATTGTTTTTGAAAGTGCGCCTGTCACTGGAAACGGTAAATTCTCGGTTGACCTTATGCCTGGAGAAATTCAGGTTTTCCAAATCGGAAATTATGAACTCAAATAGCAAAAAAAACACTGTTCGTATTTTCACTAAAATATAATGACTATGAATTTTGCGATAAATTCTGCATCTGAAAACAAAAAATATTTAATTTCACCGCAAAAAAATACGGTGCAGTCTGCTGTGCCTAAAATTTCTAAAGAGGTTAAGGATAAAAAGGCAGGTAATCAAAATACATTTTTTATAGGACTGGGTGCTTTGGGTGTTATAGCATCAGCAGGTATCGTAATCCGAAATCGAAATCTTAAAAGGGTAAGTTCAGATTTTACAGAGAAAACTGCTAATTTAAAAGGTTTTATAAGGAAGGCTTACCTTGCAAAGAAAGCTGAAATTTTAAAAAATCATAATGCGGTTTCCGTAAATCAGGATGGAATAAATCAATATTCAGATTTAAAAAATAAAGCCTCAATTGCGATTAAAGAACGTTTGAAAAATTTGCAAAAAGATGATGAATGGATGAATTTGAGAAAATTAAGAAAAAATCTTTTAAAAACAATTGAACGTGAAAAGTTCGGTGAAACTTGTGATGTAGCTTCAAAGAAAATTGAGATGATTAATAATGTTTTAATCTGTAAGCTTTATCCTGAAGAAGAACAAGCCTTTAAAAATAATACTCTTATGGATGTTTCTGATGCGGTGGATATTATTAATAAAACTTTTACTAAGTTTGAAGATTTTGATAATGAATATTTAAGCAGACAAAAATATGAATTTGATTTTAATCTTGATGATAAATTCTTTTTCACAAATTCAAAACTAACCCTAAAAGATTTGTTCCCGGAAGAAGTAAATCAGTATCAAACATCAAAAGAAAAAATTCAAGAATTAAAATTTGAGCCTAAAAAGATTTTACACGAAAAATTAAAAGCTCTTGCACAAGAATTTCGTGCTCGTGAAGATGTCAAAAATTTCAAAATTTCGAATGCCGAAAATCAGCAGACAGACCCCGCAGTTGCTTGACAATGCCCCTTTAGCAGGTACAATCATGGTTGTATATAACCGAAGGGAGTATAGAAATGTTGGATCGTATACAAATTACAAAAGAAGTAGAAGAAATGTGCTGCGTAAAACGCGGTGTTAAAGGTGAACCTGCTCCTATCCCTCAAGAAGGCGAATGGACAAAATCTAAAGAAATTAAAGATATTTCAGGTCTTACTCACGGATGCGGATGCTGCGCACCTCAGCAAGGTACTTGTAAATTAACTCTTAATGTTAAAAACGGTATTATTCAAGAAGCTCTTGTCGAAACTCTCGGCTGCTCAGGTATGACTCACTCTGCTGCTATGGCTGCTGAAATTCTTCCTGGCAAAACTTTGTTGGAAGCTTTGAATACTGACCTTGTTTGTGACGCTATTAACGTTGCAATGAGAGAATTGTTCCTCCAAATCGTTTACGGACGTACTCAAACAGCTTTCTCTGAAGGCGGACTTCCTGTAGGCGCAGGGCTTGAAGATTTGGGTAAAGGTCTTCGTTCTCAAGTTGGTACTATCTTCTCAACTAAACAAAAAGGTCCTAGATACCTTGAAGTTGCTGAAGGCTATGTTCTTGAACTCGGCTTGGATAAAAATGATGAAATTATCGGCTATAAATTCGTTCATTTGGGTAAATTTATGGATGCTGTTAAAAAAGGTGTTGATCCTAAAGAAGCTTTGGAAAAATTCACAGGCACTTACGGCAGATTTGCTGATGCTGTGAAAAAGATTGACCCGCGTAAAGAATAAAGAGTATTTAGTTCTATCCTCGCCACTTGCGGGAGAGGAAAAAGTTCTTAACGAACGGAGTGAGTTTAGAACTTTTGGTGAGGGGTAATTCCCTAAACTGTATTTAATTAAATAAAATTAAGAGGAAATAAAAAATGGCTATTAAATT
>USHE01000104.1 GCA_900554385.1 uncultured bacterium
TACGTAACACCGTCAGCTAAAGCTAAAATTGAAGCTGCAGGCGGAAAGGTTGAGTTAGTATAATGGCACAAATGAGAATGCCTACAACTGAAGATTTGATGTCAATGTGGCAGGCTTCCGGTCTGAAACAAAAAATCATATTTACTTTTCTAATGATAGCAGTTTTCAGCCTGGGGGCGCAGATGCCGCTTTATGGGATTAACAATGCCGTATTTGCAAATATTGCATCAGGAAATAACATTATCGGTTTCTTAGACCTGTTTACAGGCGGTGCGCTGGGTAATGTTTCAATATTTGCATTGGGTATTGGTCCTTTTATTACGGCATCAATCATTGTTCAGCTAGTTTCTGTAGTAATCCCGTCTTTGGAAAAATTACAAACCGAAGAAGGTGAGGCTGGCAGAAGAAAATTATCGCAGTATACTCGTATATTTACGGTTGTTCTTGCGATATTCCAGTCGCTTATATTCATGATATTTATGCGTCACTTACCTGGTGCAATTATGCCTGGCGTTAATCACCACTTGTTCTTTATAAGTTCAATTGCGGTATTAACAGCAGGTTCTGTACTAGTAATGTGGATTTCAGAACTTATTACCGAAAAAGGTATCGGAAACGGCGGTTCTCTGATAATCTTTGTAGGTATTATTTCGGGAATTCCGGTATATGCAGGCAGAACAGCCCAAATGGTATCCCACAGCACCTCGTTGCAATTGGGTTTACTTGCTTTACTTGCAATATTCTTTGTTACGATGATTTTCATTGTTATTATGCAGGAAGCGGTAAGAAAAGTCATTATTGTTAACCCTAAACGACAAGTAGGGAATAAAGTTTATGGCGGAATGAATTCGTTCATACCGTTTAAACTTAATCCGGGCGGTGTAATGCCTATTATCTTTGCTGTTGCAATTTTGTTATTTCCATCAACAGTGTTAAGCTTAATATCACAGCTTAATTTCAAAAATGAAGCAGCAAAAGACTTTATAATGACACTTACACACTATATGAGTCCGGATGGAATTCCGTATTATATTCTGTATTTCTTATTGATTGTTGGTTTAACATTCTTCTATGCATCAATCATGCCGAATATGCAGCCAAAAGATATTGCAAAAAATCTTAAAAAATACGGTTCTTCAATTCCCGGAGTAAAACCTGGCAGACCAACAGCTGAAGCTTTAGATAAAATTTTAACAAAAACAACATTTATCGGAGCAATAGCACTTGGTATAATCGCGTTAATCCCTTCATTTGCAAGTTATATAACAAATATAAAAACCTTGCAGGGTATCGGAGCTACGTCATTAATCATCATGGTTGGTGTTGCGCTGGACTTGATTAATCAAGTAAAAACTCACCTTCTAGCAAGAAATTACGAATCATTCCTGAAAGAGTAATTTCTAATCCAAACTAACTAAGCAGTCCTTAATCTTTAGGGACTGCTTTTTTAATTAAAGTTACTTATATTCGGTAATGCTTTGAAGGAAATAAAGAGGTAGCATAATAATGTAAATCCTCAACTCTTCTGATTGCTCAGTATTTGCCCCGCCGGTTTTGGACGGGGCTTTTCTTTTTATTATGTTTAGAAAGTGACAAAATAAATAAATTACGCTATAATGATTAAAAATAGTATGAGGATTAAGAAATGAGAGAACTAGTAGAAAAAGGACAACATGTTATAATGATTCCGGCAGATTTTAAGTTTGCCAATAAAGGTATAGTAACAGAAGTAACACCGGATGGTTTTACTCTTGAGCTGGAATATGAGGCTCAGGGAATTTTGAGAAGCAATTACTGTGAATTTTACCTTGAAACTAAAAACGGTACATTATTTTTTGAATCTTATCCAAAATCAATTGAGGGTAAAACATTGTTAATTGCAAGTCCAGCGAAGCACAAATTTTTACAAAGACGTCAATATACCCGTGTGAAATACGTTCATGACCTTGAGTTAACGCAAAACGAAAATAAATATCCTGTGACAACTCTTGATATTTCTGCGGGCGGTATGAAATTCAAAACAACTTCAAACGTTAATATAGAAGGCGAATACAACATAACATTGCCACTATCGGAAGCACAAAGCGTTACCTGCAAATATATTCCGATAAGAATTGAGAAAGGTAATGACGGAAACTACACTCATTCAGGACGTTTCGCTTATTACGAAAACAGAGATAAAATGTCCTTAATTCAGTATTGTACAAAAAGAAGTATTGAAATTAAAAATAAATAATTATGAGTCTTCTAAATATATTAAGAAAAACCTGTAAAAAAACACTTTTTACAACTCCAACTCATGCGCAGAAATTTTTCATATTTCATAAATTAAGAAATTTATATAAGTATGATATTTCTGAAACAGACTGTTATAATCCGCAGAAAGCCCTCAGATTAGCTCAGGAACGCGCTGCAAAGATTTATGGAACTAAATCTACCTCTTTTCTAACAAACGGTTCTACAAGCGGGATAATTGCCGCTGTTTTGACATGTGTAAAACGAGATGAAAAAGTGCTGATATGGGAAAATGCACACCCTTGTCATGCAAACGCAGTTAAACTTGCCGGAGCAAAACCTGTTTATTACGAACTGCCAACGTCTGAAGAATGGGGAGTTCCTCTTGCCTGCACTGTTTCTAATATTGAACAGTGTTTAAAATCCGAGAAAATAAGTGCCGTAATTGTTACCTCCCCGAGCTACGAAGGGATAGTATCTGATATAACAGGAATAAAGGCGTTATGCGAAAAATATGATGCATACTTAATCGTCGATGAAGCACACGGAGCATTGTATCCGTTTTCAGACAAGTTGCCTGAAAGTGCAGTAAAAGTTGCCGACTTTACTATTCAATCACTCCACAAAACAGCAGGCGGGCTAAATCCTACGGCTCTACTGCATTGTAATTGCAATCTTGACGTAACTCAAGCACTGAACACAATTACCACGACATCTCCGTCTTATCCTTTGCTTGCATCAATTGAGGCGAACATTAATTATCTGAATTCAAAATCTGGAAGAAAAAATATAAATAATCTTATCGAGAATATAAAGAAACTTAAAGAAACTTGTACACACTGTGAATTTTATGGTGATGATGCTACAAAAATTCTGGTAAGACTAAACGGTTTAACCGGCTTTGAGCTTTCTAAATGTTTATACGAAAAAGCAAACATTGAAGATGAAAAGACAAATGAAAAATCGACAATGCTTTTGTGCGGTATTGGTACAAATAAAAAAGATTTAAAGCGGCTTGAAAATGCATTAAAAAAATGTAACAAATTGTAAAATTATTCCATTATAATTTAAAGAAAATTGCCTAAAATGCCGATAACCATAGCAAGAATATATTACGATAAAGAAATTTTGAAAGGAAAAAGTCGTAAACTATGGGATTGGCAGCATCACAAGCTAGATTACTATCTATCACATCTCGTATGGCTGATAATGAGTTAAGGTCACAGCTCATTAACAATGCCAAAATGAGCTTTACAAATGAAAGTTCTAAGGTAAGAGACGAGTATATTGCTGCTCTTAATAAAACCCAATTAATGATGTCGAACTACAACCTTAAAGGTGAAAAACAATTTCAGGATTTAACATTTAACAGTTTAACAGCATACAGCCCTAAAAACAACCAGTACGGTCTTGTCAACAAGGGCGGAGAACTTTTGGTATCTGAACTTGATGCAGCAAGATTTCAAGAAGCGTTCAAAAAAGCTGCCGAAGACAAAGAAATCGAAAAAGGCGATACCGAAGGTTTAAATGCAAAAGCACTTGAAGAATTCTTGAAGTCATACGGACTTGAAAAAACTACTACTTATTTTGAAAAAGATCAGGTATACGCATTTAACAAAAAAATGCAGGAAATCTGGGAAGGGGATATCGTTTATGAATATATTCCTGCAACAGACAAAAATCCAACCCCTGAAGTGAATCGTGTATCAGGACTTCACTATGGATATGAACAATCTAAGAATTCAGTAGAATATGGTGTTTACACAAAATTAATGGAAGAATACCAATCTGCTGACAAAGCTTATACAGCAGCAGTCAAAGACGAAATGAAAAATTTTGTCTACAATGCTGAAGCTCCGTTTAACGGAGGAAATAAAAAATACGAAGATGTCTACAAAGATCTCATGTCTAAACAAGACTTAACAATTGGTGAAGCAACCCAATTTAAAGACTACATGAGCAAATTGTGGACTAATACAATCAA
The DNA here is from genome assembly GCA_900554385.1 of uncultured bacterium. Classification (GTDB taxonomy): domain Bacteria; phylum Cyanobacteriota; class Vampirovibrionia; order Gastranaerophilales; family Gastranaerophilaceae; genus Scatousia. The sequence goes on from USHE01000104.1 coordinate 4,220, forward strand.
ACCTAAACTAGGCAAAGATAGTGCTGATTTTACGGCTCAAATGGAAGAATATTTGAGCATGGATGTCGGCGATACAATAAAGTATGAAACAACTCCTGCACCAAACAGAGGCACTAAAGAAGGCGAAGAACTTATAAAAGAATACGAGGCTGCAGGTGCAATTATTGACCGGACTAATCATACAATAACATGGCCGGATGGTAAAAATGCAGAAGATCTGCCTATAAAAGATAATAAACCTGCAGACTTGCTCGGTGACGGCGCAACATGGACAGAAATAGAAGAAGTTACTTTAACAGAAGAAGATATTATTGAATCAGTTAAAGAGATGTACCGTTACTTCCAAGGCGGCATTTTACAAGCACTTAACAGAGATGAATTTGCCAATAAATCCCAAGCAACAAATGTTGTTAATGCAAGAGACAGATATTATGAAGCGTCAAGAAAACTCTCTAAGTTTATGTTTGGCGATGAAAACAAAGTACAGCCGCAACACTATGACATGCTTGATGACATGGAATGGATTTTATACGGTGATTACAAAACAAATGATAAAGGAGAACCTGATCCGACATTAGGCAGAACAAATGCACCTTATTACACAGGCACAACTGCTCTTGACGGTTCAGAAGGCGGCGTTGCCGGTGAATACATTACTCTTACAGATAAGATTAATACAGGTGAAGACCTTGACGGTGACGGTAAACTTGATGTTCAGGAAGTTGATAAAGATTACTATTGTAACTTCCAGGCTGTAATAGACGTATACCTTTGTGAAAAAATGATGGATCAATTCGGAACACCTAAGTACACATGGGTAGACGTTAATGATCCGGGGTCTGACGGCGAAGCAAAAGCAAAATGGTATACAAACTTATTCCAGCGTATGCTTGAAGGCGGATATGAAACAATAGAAAAAGGACTTGCATCAAGTCAGGAATGGCTGCAATACGCATTTGAAAGCAGTCTTGTTTCAATGGAACAAGTTAACGGCGACGGGCAGTGGGTATCTACCATGTATTCAAACTGCAGCGACATAACAGAATCTACTGTTGACGTCGATATTACGGTTGCAGAAGCAAAATACACAAAAGCCATGAATAAAATTCAGGCAAAAGATAAACGCTATGATATTGAACTAAAAAATATAAATACAGAACACAATTCACTCCAAACAGAATATGATTCAATAAAATCTGTAATGGACAAAAACGTCGAAAGAAACTTCAAGATGTTTGAAGCATAACAAAAGCCCGCTTATAAAGCGGGCTTTTGTTATTTATATTCGATATGGATAATCTTTTTTAAACTCCCACCCATCCAATTCCAATATACGGGCAGGGCAGGATTTCTTTCGGATAAGTTCATCTCTGTCATTTATGTCATGTTCAATGGAACTACATATAGCTCCCCACTTTCTATTTGAATTACCAAAGTATGTACTTGAATGCCAAGGGCATAGTCCTAATGTAAAAATATCATACCCCGATTTATTAGGTTTTCTTTCGCCATTCACGTCATAATAAAAATCTATACAAGCACCATTTTTAACATAAGCTTCAGTTCCATCTGCAAAATATATCTTAGTAAATTTTTCAGGATTTTCAAGATCTGGAAACTGCACAGATTCCTCTATTCTATAGTATTTAATATATGGAGCAATATACTTCATTAGGAATTTATAAGTTGCTTTTGGTCCTAAGTCATTGTCATAAATTGCATTCCCATTCTCATCTTCTGTCAAAGAACCGGCATCTTTTTCCCAATAAATTGAATCACCATTAACACTCTCAGAAAGTGTAATTGCCTGAGCCATCATACTATTGAACTTTTTTAATCTTGCAATAGTTTCAGATTTTCTTGTATTTGCAGTTATTGCAGGGAGTGTCATTGCGCCAACAATGCCGATTATACCGAGCGTAATAAGAACCTCCGCCAAAGTAAAACCAAAAGATCCTGAAACAAGTTCAGGATGACGTGGCGTTTTGGTCATTCCGA
>USHE01000105.1 GCA_900554385.1 uncultured bacterium
TTAATATTTTTATACCAGAAGATAACTCTAGTAAAGCTAAAGAAATGGATTACTTATTAAAGATTACTAATTACGCTTTTGTTTTAAGTCTAATTTTTATTGTAGCTGCAATAATACTATTTTAATGTATGTCATACAAAATCCTAAAAGTTTGAGATTTGCTATTAAATATAATAGCAAAATTTTTATTTTGGGGGTTTATATTTTATATGAAAATCATTACTAAGTTTTCTCAAAATAAATTATATAATTCCTCAAATGTTCAACGTACGAAATATTTTAAAGATTATGCCGTGGATTCGTTTACGTTTACCGGCAATGTCAATAAATTTCTTTGTAGAGAAACGATGGATTCTGTTTCATCTATTGCTCAGGCATATCAAGATATATTGAAAACGCTTTCTGAAAAAACTCCTGAGGGAATTAATCTTATTGAAAAAGAGTTTAAAAACTTTAAAGCCGGCAGAGGGTTGGCTTTTCATAATTGTGGAGAAAATAATCAATCAATTTTGATTAGAATGCCGGAAAATAAAGATGCCAGAGATATTGTTAAAATTGTCGTCAGAAAAGGTAACAGTTTTGTGGATGAGAGAATTGTTTTAGATTCTTTTACTATAAAGAATTTTAATCAGTTGATTGAAGATAATATCAAGAATACGGTTTTTAGTTTTCCGGAACAAGTAAAAGCTCTTAACTTCGATAAGCAGACTGAAGACAGGCTTGGTGAAGTTTTACAGGATTTAGATTTCGCAATGCTTAATGTAAGAAAATTTTTAAGAAAATTTGATGGTATGTATCTAAAGCCGGAACAATTTTCTTTTGATTACAAAACATCTCAAAGATTAAAAAATATTGAAGCTTTGTACTCCAAAATAGAAGAAGGGTTGAATGCAATTCCTCATAAGTTTGCTTTGAAAATTAAAACGGAGTATGGGGATTATAAACTGCAGGCAAAACAGTCAACTAATATTCTTACAAATATCGGCGACAATCAAAATCAGATTGTTTATAAAGAGCTTGAGCATCCTGAGCACGGCAAGCTTGTGAGGTTGATGGTTTATGATAAACAAGATAATATTGTTGATGGCTTTTTAATAAAAGATGGTAAACATATTGTTTCAAATTTTAATAATAAAAATTTCAGCATAATTCCACCAAAACTTTTATATCATGACAAAACTTCCGTTCAGGAAATTCTGCCGAAAATTGAAACTTATATAACTGATTACGAAAAGAAATTAAATGATTTCAATGATTATATAACGAATGCCGTATATAAAAAATCATTGTCACCTGTTACAGGGCAGCTTGATAGTGAGTCTATGGGGTCACTTGATTTGATTAATAAATTATATGATAATCTCGTTGAAAAATTTTCAAAGATGCAGCCTAAGGCTGTTTCAGATTTGAAAACATCTTATGGCGGCTGGAATGCGTCTGCAGGGCAGAGAGGGTTTATTTTTAAAACAGAACAGGGTGATAGAGTCGCTATTTTAAAAATGAATAGTTCTGACGATAATAATATAATAAGGTTTTCTATTATGAAAGATGGGGCTGAGAGTCTATATTTGTTAAATCATGGAATGGTCGTGAAAAATTTCAATCCAAAATATCCAACGATTGTTCCGCCTGTGTTGAAGTATTGTACAGATACTGAACTTGATGAATTAAACATGTTTCCTATAATTAAACAGGCTGCGGATGAATTACAGAAATTTTATGATTATGCAAAAAATCCGCCTCAGGTTGAAAAACCTGCAAAACAATTAAAAAAAGTTCTAAAAAATTCTGAGCCAAAAACAGAAACTAAACAAACTCACAAAGAAGAAAAAACAAATGTGAAAAAACATTCTCTTTCTTCTTCTAAAGAATACAAACTTTTAATGAAAGAATGCAGTCAGGAACTTACTGATGCCATGAAGAAAGCTGAACATAATATGCAAGGCTTTAATGACACATTAACTGAAATTCAAAAGAAAGTAGCCGCTTTTTTCTTGAATAAAGCCGAGTAATTAATCGAATACGTGTGGGGTTTCACATGTAAAAATTTGTAAATGCTATAAGATAGATGTGCAAAAAATATTTTATTTTGATTTAGTATTATTGTACAAAATAAACAGAGGAACGAAAATTATGATAAAATTATTGCACCCAAAAATGCGTTTTGAAGGCTGGGAACCTTACGGACTTTTTAAAAGACCTGCAGATACAAGAACTGTTGATGAATTAAAAGGCTCAATTGCCGCATGGGCAAGACGAGTGCCGGAAGTTAAACCAATTCTTCCTGAACTTAATTCAATGAATCCAAAACATCTTGGACTTGTTGCTGATACCATTGAATTGTCCCAAAAAGCTGCAACTTCATATAAGGATGTGGATATGCTTCATGCTGAAGAAGGTTTGAGCTTTTTTAACCCTCTTGAAAAGTTAATGTCAGTATTCCCGCTTGTTTCTAAACGTAATCCGAATGCTATGACTTTTTCTCAGGAAGTTATTGATAAAACAGGCAAATTGATGTCAAAATTCTATTTGAAAAGTGCCGCAGATTTGGATTTTCTGATGGATGCAGGAGTAAATGAACATTACAAAATGGCAACTCCTCTTGTTGAAAGAATGGCAGGAGAAGCGTTGACTACCCGTATGGATGGTCCTTTTAGCAGACAGGAAGAATTTGTTGGTAGAGTTCTTTCGCTTGTTGATAAAGAGGCTGATGTTAAAAAAATTGCATTGCTTGAAGATGTTTATAAAAACTTTGAAAATACCGGATTAAAATATTTTGATATGGATGAATTTGTTAAAAGCGAAACTCCTGCTAATGTAGTGAATGAAAATATGAAAAATTTACATAAGGATTTAAGCGCTTTATACGGTTATGGAAAGATAATGGATGTTAATGAGTATCTGGCAAAAGATCCGAACGATTTACGTCTGCCATATTATGAGCTGGGCAGCAATAAACTACACAGGATGTCTTTTGATGATATGCTTAAAAATTCCAGAAGAATATACTCAACTCAGGAGAATATAAAGTAAAATTTAATTGCAGGTTCGTTTTAAAAGAACCTGCAATTGTTTTTCTGGCTGATAATTTAGTTATAACCAATACGTTTATGTTCTTTGGTTTTTCCTTCCGCAACAAATTTATTTATTGCTTGTTCAAAATCCTCGTTAGTAATTTTTAAATTATCAATATCAGATTTTGAGAAAGTTCCATTTCCCATTTTTTCAAAGATACCTAATCTTTCAAAGGCATTATTGTGTGCATCAGCAGCTAACCTTGCAATGTCTGCGCCGGTTGCTTTTATTTTGTGCATTTTATTCGCAAGTTCGTCTTTATTAACGGTTTCGTCTAATGACTTTTTAGCGGTATGGATGTCTAAAATTTTTCTTGTCCCTGCTAAATCAGGTACTCCAACTTCTATGTGCTTACCAAATCTGCCGGATCTCATAATTGCTTCATCTAACATGTCTATTTTGTTGGTTGTTGCAAGAATATAAACGTCATCACCGCGTTTTTCTATATCGCTCATTATTGATAAAAATTGGTTTACAAATTCTGCACTATAGTTGTCAACTTTATCTCTTTTTTTTGCCACAGAGTCAAATTCGTCAAATACAACAATACTTGGCTGTTTATCAATGGCTTCGTCAAAAAATTGACGTAAATTTTGCTCCGATTCTCCGACCCATTTAGATTTGAGTTCTGAACCGTTTAATTTTACGAAATGTGCGTTTGATTCATTTGCTAATGATTCTGCAATTAAGGTTTTCCCTGTTCCTGGAGGACCTGTAAGAATTATTCCGTGGTTTACTTTTATGTTTTCAAAAGCTTCAGGATATTTTATCGGGTATAAAACACCTTTTTTTAATTCATCAATAACTTTATCCTGTCCCCCTACGTCCGCAAATGTAAGCGGATGGTTTTTGTTATTTACTTCGCTTAGCAGAGAGGCAAGCTCTTTTGTGTTTTGGCGTTTTATTATCTCTTTTGAATCTTTTGTAAAGTCATACACTTTAGAAAAAATGTGGCGGTGTAATGATAAGTTCGTTTTTGGTTCTTCTTTTATTTTGATTCCCATATCTCCAATGTAAAGGATATCATCAGGCAATATGTAAAAGCTGTTGTTTGGCTTTAAGGCGTCTTGCCCGCCGGAATTGCTTAAATGTAAATCAAAGTCATTGATATTTAAAACTTCTTTTTCACCGGTTGCGTTTTTGAAAAATGCTAAGCTTCCTTTTATATTGTCATCTTCTATAAAAAATACTCTTTTAATTACGTGATCAAGTGAATCCAATGAGTTTTTCAGGGCTTTTTGTGTTTCTTTTAAATTTTTTCCAACCGTAATTATGTCCCCTCTTTTAAACACATCAAATAAGGAGGCTATTCTGTCTTCCAGTGGAATTTGTTTTGCCAGTGTGATAGTAGCTTTGTTTATATTTCCAAAACTAATCGGGAATTTTTTTTGTTTGTTTTGTAGTATCACTACGTCTGATGTCGGTTGATTTTTTAAAAATATTGGTTGTCTGGCTTTCATTAAATCCTGCTGCTGGTAATTTCCTGCATAATTACCTCTAAAACTCTGTAACGGTTGAATTTTCATTAACATCCTCCATAAAAAATCTTCTACTAAGTTTAAACTGCTACGATTGTAGTAGAAAGAAAATAAAAAGTCACCACCATATAGAATAATCTTTACAATTGTTAATTTTACACTTATGGAAGCCAATATGTAGGGCTTTTGAAAATTTTTTAACGCAGTTGGTGTGAAGAAAAGTTCTTGTAAGTGTCTTAATTACAGTTTTTTTATGCTGTTCATAAATGTGCTAATTGTATTCTTGAGAGGTTTGTAGTACGATTGTGCTTATGAAAGATTTGATTACCGGGTGGAGTTTTGGCTTTAAGTTCTGGCATATTTTATTGATTATACTTTTTGTAGTTGGTCTTGTAATATTTAATCCGCTGCTTTATGTGAGTGTTATTTTATGCTTTATTTATAATTTAGGTTTATATAAACACAAACGCAAGTGTCAGATGATTTTTATTACGTGTGGATTGTTGATATTGGTGAGTTTGACATTACATGGTCTTGTAGAAAATGTAATACATAAAAAGCCTGCAATATTGTATTTTTACGGGAAACCGGTTTATGAATATGTTCCGTAATATCAATAATACTAAAAAAGGTGCAAATGCACCATTTTTTAGTATTTAGTTGTTCGCTCTGTTAATGCTTGAGATAGAACTAGTGTCCTCCGCAGTGGTGATGTCCTTCTCCGTGACCACCATGGCAAGAGTGATTTGGGTCGTGACCGCAGGAGTTTTCACCTGTAACAAGTGTGCTGTTTAAATATTGTTTTACTATTTCTTCTATTTCTAATTCAGGGCATCCTGATACAACCTGAACTCCGTTTTGTGCAAATAACATCATTGGACGTCCGCCCATTCCGCCTGCCAAAACTACGCTTACGCCTTGCGCAGCTATCCAATTTGCGCTCTGGCATGTAATGCCTTCTTCCGGAACTCCTGTTGTAATGTTCAGAATTTCTTTTGTTTCCGGATTAACCTCTACAAATGTAAAAGTTTCACAATGCCCGAAGTGGGAACATAATTTCCCTTCTAGTGTTGGTATCGCAATTTTCATAGTATAACCTCCTTTTAATTTTTCTATATTTGTTTGTAATAATATTGCGCTTTCTAATGCTTCCGTTTCAGTAATATTGTGGTTTTGGGCGTATTCTTTTAGAATGTTCAAAATGTTCTCATTAATTCTTCTGTTAAACGGAACTTTTTTTAGACAGGTTTTTCTTCTGCCTGCACATTCTCTTTTCCCACCCCAGGATATTTTTTTATCAGTCATTTAACATCCTTTCAAGTTCGGTTTTAATATTTTTTATTTCATTTGAAACAATGGAATTTTCGTCAAGTTCTATCAGTGTTTTTTTGTTTATCATAGCTTTTGTAAAATCTTTACTGTATGGAATTTCTGCTAAGAGTTCTACGTTATTTTCTTTAAGAAATTCTTTAATTTGATTTGTGATATCTGTATTAATATCATATTTGTTAATGCAGGCTGCGGCTTTAACTTTAAAGTGTTTTGTTAATTCCAATACTCGTTTTGCGTCGTGTAAACCTGACATTGTTGGTTCTATTACGATTAATACAATATCTGCGCCAGAGATTGATGCGATTACCGGACAGC
>USHE01000106.1 GCA_900554385.1 uncultured bacterium
GCAAACCGAACAAACAAAACGATGACGTAGCGTTATTCAATGCAAACGGCTTAGGAAACTCTTGTGCCGTAGAGCTTGACGGTGGCAAGTGCTTTGGCGCACCGTTCACCCCAAAACCTGTAACAAAAGCAGAATGCGAACAAATGGAGGCAGACGGTATGGTAAACGGTTGCCTTTATGAATCTGACTACTGGGCAGGTGCAGTAAAACAATGCGGAGGCAAAGGAAATATGCCAACAATGGCAGACCTTGGCAAAATAGCAAGTGCAATATACGAAGGCAACCCAACAATAGGTGCATATAATAATGTAAGCAACCTAACCTACAAGCCCGGAACCGCCACATCTCACGGACTTCCAGAACCCAGCTTCTACTTGTGGTCTGGTGAGGAGCACGATAGCGCCAACGCATACAACAGGAACTTCTACCCGACGAACTCGAACTGGAACAACTACTTCCGCACCCACAGCTACATTCAGGCTGTGTGTTTGGGTGATTAGTTAATCATTCAAATGAAACGGATTATTCGGGGTGCAGAAAAAGCGTGGTTTTCCTTCACCTTACGGGCTTGGTCACTGCGTGACGCAGCGCCCTACCGAAAATCCGCATTTTGCGCGCCGTTTTGGCAACTCAACAAAACCTCCATGCCGGAGGTTTTGTTTTTGATAAAATTTATATAAAGATTCTGGTATTTATTTATTTTTATGAGTATAATAATGGTATTAAATACAATTTTAAATGGGAAGAAATGAAATGTCACAGACTCTTGAGAGAACACAAATAAAAAATATTGATTTTAACATTGACTTAGGTCAAAGTTTCGGAATATACAAAAATAATGCTGAATATGCACTTCTGGATTACGCAAGCTCCGTAAACATATCTTGCGGTTTTCATGCCGGCGATCCGATGACTATAAGAAATGCACTTTTGAAAGCTAAAGAAAAAAATGTTGTAGTCGGCGCACATATCGGGTTTGATGATATTCAAGGTTTCGGCTACAGACCAATGCAGCTTTCTGATGACGAGCTTGAAGCTCTGGTAATTTATCAGGTCGGAGCGTTAATGTCTTTTGCCAAAACTTTCAAAATGGAAATAGAACACGTACGCCCTCACGGCGCAATGTACAAACAAGCCGCAGAAGATTTTCAATTTGCAAGCACGATAGCAAAAGCAATAAAAAAATGTTCTCAATGGCTCGTATACTACGGTGCATCAGGAGATGTTACAACTAACGTCGGGGAAGAAATAAACATTCCGATTGCCCACGAAATACATCTTGAAAAGACATATAACACCGACGGCACAATAGATTTCAGCCGTAAAGATTATGAGAATATCTTCTTTTCAATAAATAGACTAAAAAGCCTGCTTGCAACTTCTCAAATTGATAATTCAGCAGGCGGAAAAACTTGCGTAATTGCAGATACAATCCACTTTTCAAACAAAATTGCAAACGCAAAAGATTTAATAAAACAATCAAAAGAATTAATAACTCCGGTACCTGTAAATTATAAAAATGCATGCTTATCCGGATGGGTAGAATAGGTGATGATAAAAATGAAAAAATTTAGAAATAGTATGAGAATGCCTAAAGATGCAGGATGGTTAATCCCGGGTTTACAGGTGAAAAGATGGTTTATCCTAATTTTTGCAGGTGCTGTAATGATGGCATTCGGGTTGTTAATATTATGCGACATAAAACCGGTATTTTACACTATGGAATTTGTCAGAAAAGTTGCATCAAAAATTTCAACCGAATGGATTGCGTTTACTATCGTAATGTTCGGAGCTGCTATGTTTTTCAAAGGATGGCAAAAAACAAATTTATCAATCCTTGATTTAAATAACGGTAGAGAAAAAGAAACAATACTGGAAGCTTTGTACAGAAGAAGAAAACTCAACCGCGGACCGAAAATTGTTGCAATCGGCGGCGGTACAGGTTTATCAATGCTGTTAAAAGGAATAAAACACATAACCAATAATATTACGGCAGTTGTAACAGTCGGCGACGACGGAGGTTCTTCTGGACGATTAAGAGAAGATATGGGAATTTTACCTCCCGGAGATATAAGAAATTGTATTGCAGCACTCGCTGACGATGAAGATTTAATCACTAAATTGTTTCAGTATAGATTTAAATCAGGTGAAGGGCTTGAAGGACACAGTTTTGGGAATTTATTTTTAACTGCACTTTGTTCAATCACAGGCGACATGGTTCGCGCAGTAAAAGAATCGTCAAACGTACTTTCGATAAGAGGTCGCGTTCTTCCTTCAACTTTAGATGACATGAAGCTTGTAGCCGAAATGGAAGACGGCAGAATTATCCATGGCGAATCAAATATTCCGGAAGCTCACGGAAAAATAAAAAGATTATTCACCGACCCGGTTCAGTGCAAACCGCTGGAAGATGTTCTTGCCGCAATTAAGGATGCGGATTTGATAATTATGGGACCTGGAAGTTTGTACACAAGTGTCATTCCAAATCTTTTAATAGAAGAAATATCCAAAGAAGTTGCCCAATCTAATGCAAAAAAAATATATGTCTGCAACATTATGACTCAACCCGGAGAAACCGATAACTATTCAGTTTCAGACCACCTGACAGCATTAATGAAACACGCAAACAGCAGAAATATTCTGGATGCAGTACTGGTAAATGATTTCATACCATCAAACCTTGCAGATAAATACAAACTTGCAGGCTCATATCCTGTTAAGGTTGATGTAGAAAATATAAAGAAACTCGGAATAAAAATCTTCCCTAAAAAATTAATCGAAGACAGCAGAGAAGGACTTGTCAGACATAGCTCAAACCGTGTTGCCCGTGCGATTTACTACTGGTATAAAAAAGAACACAAAAGTGAAAAAAATTCATTCTTTTCTCACAAAGAACTGGTTACTAAAGGTTAATTATGTCAAAAAAAATCACAGTAAATTCAATACAAAAATATAAAAATAATAACGAAAAATTTTCCGTCCTGACAGCTTACGATTATTCTACCGCAAAATACCTTGACGAGGCGGGAATTGACATAATCCTAATCGGCGACAGTCTTGCAATGGTAGCTCTCGGATACGATACGACAAACGCTATCGGCGTTGAAGAAATGGAGATTTTCACAAAAGCCGTAGCAAGAGGAGCTTCACACTCTATGGTAATCACCGACATGCCTTTTATGAGCTACCATAAAACAGAAGCCGAAGCCGTTGAAAATGCAGGAAGAATGATAAAAGCCGGCGCAAACGGTATAAAAATAGAAGGAGCAACGGACTACATCCTCAACGTAATCCGTCATATTACGCAAATCGGCATCCCTGTAATGGGTCATGTTGGTTTCACACCGCAATTTTTGAACGCAATCGGAGGGTATAACATTCAAGGAAAATCATACGAAGCAACCCTCGAAATTCTAGAACAAGCTAAAAAATTGGAAGAAGCAGGCGTTTTTTCAATTGTACTCGAAATGGTTCCTGAAGAAAGCGCTCAATACATAACAGAACATCTCAAAGTTCCGACAATTTCTTGCGGAGCAGGAAGATATTGTGATGCTCAGGTACTTGTTTCTGATGATTTATTCGGGAAATTTTCAGATTTCAAACCTAAATTTGCGAGAAAATACGGAGATATGAAATCACTTATTCTTAATTGTGCAAAACAATATAATGAAGATGTTAAAAACGGTCTTTTTCCCTCGGAAGATGAAATATTTAAACTCAACGAAACAGAATTAAAACAACTCAAAATTCACTAATAATTAAAATATAATCTTTCTATGTTTTTATTTAATTTTATGGTATCGTACAGGTATAGAGGGAGTAGAATTATGATTATACATACGATAAAAGAATTAAGAGAACAGATTAAAAACTGGAAAAAAGAAGGCTTAAGCGTAGGTCTTGTACCAACAATGGGCGCTTTGCACGCCGGACACCTCAGCCTTATAAAAAAAAGTGTGGAAAAATGTGATAAAACCGTAGTATCAGTTTTTGTCAATCCGATACAATTCTGCCCCGGCGAAGATTTGGAAAAATATCCTAGAACACTTGATGCTGATAATAAATTATGCGAAGATGCAGGTGTATCAATTGTTTTTGCACCATCACCAAAAGAAATGTACGGCGAAGGACATATTCTCTCAAACGACTTTTTAACTTATGTACTCCCGCCATTTTTTTATGTGAACAAACTTTGCGGGAAATCAAGAGTAGGACACTTTGACGGAGTTTGTACTGTTGTTAATAAATTATTCAACATCGTCCAGCCCGATTTTGCATTTTTCGGAGAAAAAGACAGACAACAGTTAATAATTATTAAGAAAATGGTTAAGGATTTAAATATTCCTGTAGAAATAATTCCATGCCCTATTGTCCGCGAAGAAAGCGGGTTAGCACTAAGTTCACGAAATAAATATTTAACAGAAAACGGGAAAAAAGAAGCACTTGTCCTTAACAGGATTTTATTTAATATAAAAACGTGTTATAATAAAGGAATAAAAGATATAGACGCATTAACTGAAACCGCATATTCATTTTTAAATGAAAATCATACCTTAGAATATCTGGAGTTCAGAGACAAAGACAATCTGGAAGAAAAAAAAGTTGCAGATAACAACACAATAGTATTCATAGCTGTCCACGTAGAAAATGTACGTTTAATCGATAATATTGAATTATAAAAATAAGGCGAGGAAAATAAGTGCATAAAAATTTAGAAAAACTCAAAAAATTAGTAATACTTTCAGGTCATCTGTTTACACTATTACAAATAGTGTCGATTATACTAATTCTATTTATTTCCTTGTTCTGGTTCTTTGAATTAACAGAAATCCATTTGCTTGACTTTATGCTTCCGTTTATCAACGGTATAAAATCAGCAATGCAGGCAAATTTCGGGGAACAGCTTCAAAAAGGTCAAGCAGGACTTGATGGTTCATTATTTATATTTATAGCAATAACAGGTCTGCTTATATATATAACATCCCAGTTAAAAACATTTACAGCACATACAGAAAAAGTTTTAACTAAAAATATAATATTAAAAAAACAACAAGAGGAAGAAGCATTTAATATTCAATTAAACCTCGAAAGACAGCGTGCATTGATGGCATACAAAAATATAGTTATACTTGTTAAAATATCACTTAAAAGCTTACTAAAAGATATGTATCAAACAGAAAATGATACAAAAAAAATTGACAAAAGACAAGAAGATGCCGCAATCGTATCATTCTATAACATGATGAAAACACTTCCCGGATGCGGATTTTCAAAAGACGGTACAATATTGATAATAACAGCGAAAAAATTTGAGTTAGTCGATGTTATACTTCTAAAAATTAATGAAAGCCTTGATGCCCTAAAAAAAGAATATAAATTAAAAAAGATTGCCTTAAATACTAACATGGCTATAGACGTATATACCGACAAGGTACTTTTAAAAGATGTATACGCCGATTTAAAAACTTTGTTAAAATTAAATATGCCTAATGAATTATTATGCTACGGAAACTTCTGCCACAGATATGAATTATTGAAAAAACCACAGTTTGAAGCATACTTAAAGGGGACTTACGACATAACCGATGACGAAAATATCTGGGCAATAGTTAAGAAAAATTAAGTTTTACTTGATTTTTAAATTCCCTTTTGCTATTGTAAAGATGTACACCGCAGACAATTAGTCGGGTGGGGCAAAACAGGAAGATTAGAAGCAGAAACAGTGCTGATATGAATTCTTGAATAAATGCTTCATCACGTTAAATGTCACAAGACAGCTAATCGAGGTTACACAAGTCGAATATAATAGATATTATATGCCTATGTGTGATTTTGCGGTTCCGAATAAAAGGATTGCAAAATCTTTTTAGTATTCGGGCAAAACAAAGGTCGATAAAAACAGTTACGATTAAAGGAGCAAAAATGTCAACAAAAGCATTTAAATCAGAAAAAATAGATGCAATGAAAGAAAAGTTTGAAAAAGCTCAAGTTGCAGTTGTAACAGAGTATAAAGGCTATACTGTAGAAGAAATCACAAAACTTAGACGCAATCTTCAAAAAGAAGGCGGCGACTACATGGTTACCAAAAATACTCTTGCTAAAATTGCAGCAAAAGGCACAGACTATGAAGCAATTGTAGACTTATGCAAAGGACC
>USHE01000107.1 GCA_900554385.1 uncultured bacterium
GAGGAGGTAAATTGGATGAAACACACTGATATCTATGGTTTTAAGGGGGGGGGGGCGTCTTAGTTTCCTCTCAGGGAAAGGCTTTTCACCTGATCGTAAGTCTGAAATAGTGACAGGAGTTGATGATTTTGGAGAACAGGGTGAAACTGTCAGGACTAAATTCGGGAATAAATATGGATTTACAAAACTCAAAGCCTTTACATTAGCTGAAGTCCTGATAACTCTTGGTATAATCGGAGTGGTTGCCGCAATGACACTTCCTACACTTGTACAAAACCATAGAAAACAAGTTGTTGAAGCTCGTTTAAAAAAGTTTTATTCAATTATGAATCAAGCTGTAAAAATGTCCGAACTAAAACATGGCGAGTTTATGTATTGGGGAAGTGATATTCCTACTTATGACAATGATGCAATTGAGTCCTGGTATAATACATATTTCAGACCATATGTAAAAACAACAAAGATAGAGGCAAAAGGAGGTGTTTTATTCGTTTATTTGGCAGATGGGTCAAAATTCAAACTGTTTAATCATATAGTAAACTGTCCGGATGGTCAGGTTTGTAGCGCAAATGCGTTGCATTTATATTTTTATCCAAATGGCAATTCTCGTACTGATATTCATGGAAAAGATTATTTTACCTTTTTAATAAACGCTGGTGCAAATAAAAAATGGGCTCCTGTAGAACCATATAAATTCTTGTGGGATGGAACTCCTGAACAATTGTATAGTAGTGGTGTGTATGCTTGTAAACGTAACAACACTGAGGTTCGACATTACTGTACCGCAATTATACAATATAATGGTTGGAAAATTCCTGATGATTATCCTTTTAAGTTTTAGTTTTCCGGAGTTAATATTGAGATTACGGCATTATCAAGGCTCAAATAGCTGCGGATTGCTTCATTTAAATCTTCAATAGTTATGGAGTCGAGGTCGATAAGGTAATCTTCAATAAGTTTCAGGTCGGCGCAAACTGTCATGTAGTATCCGATAGTTTCGCCGATTTCAGAAACTGTTTCTGCGGAGTATGCAAAACGGGATTTAGTCTTTTTCTTTGCCTTTTGTAGTTCTGCTTCTGTTATTGGTTTGTGCAACAGTCCTGCTAGTTCTTCTTCTATAAATTTTCTTGCCAGTTCTTGTTTCTCAGGCTTGAAATTTCCCTGAATAAAGAAATTATTCCCGTCTTTAAATTGGTAATGCTCGCAATTTATCAGATTAAATACAGGATCTGCTTGTTTTTCAATAAGGTTCTGGTAAAGTCGTGAACTTGTGCCGTCGCCGAAAATTATGCTTATCAAATCTAAACAGATTGTGTTTTTTAAATCACAAGCTTTAGGACCTAGCCACCCGTACATTATGTAAGAAGTGTTGATATTGCCTGTGTTGTTTACGATTGTAGTGGAAGTTACAGGATTATCAATTTCATTATTTTTTTGTGGTGAATTTTGTCTGTCTTTAAAATCAAACTCTTTTTCAACTTTTTCTAGAATTTCTTTGCTGTCAAAATCCCCAACAATAATTGTTGTCATATTTTCCGGAGAATAGAAAGTTTGGTAATAATTCATTATGTCCTCACGAGTTACCTGAGAAATAATTTCCGGAGTTCCGATAACATCACGTTTGTAAGGGTGTTTTGTGTACATATTGTAGTTGCAGGCGGTGTAAACTTTTGTCCAATTCTGGTCTTTGCGCATTCTTATTTCTTCAATAACAACGTGACGTTCGCGTTTGTCGGTTACGTTAGTGTCATTCAAGTCAAAAGGTGCGCCGATTTCTTCGTATGGAAGTATCGGGTCTAACATCATATCAGCATGAAGTTCAATTGCCTGATACAAATCTTTGCCGCCTTCTCCTTTTGGTAAAGTTACGTAATAAAAAGTGTAATCTTTCCATGTTGCAGCGTTTACGATTGCACCTTTTGCCTCTAGTATTCTGTCAAAATCGCCGGCTTTGTGTTTGTGAGTTCCTTTGAACATTAAATGTTCCAAAAAGTGAGATATTCCGTTGTTTTTGTCATCTTCATTTATAGAACCTGTTTTTACCCATGTACTCACGTTAGCCATTGCCCCTTCTTTGTGGGCAAGTACAATGGTGTGACCGTTGTCGCGAGTGTATATTTCAGCTTCTCTTGTTAAAAACGGATATTTTACCAAACTTTTTTTCATGTTAAATTTCCTCACCTTTTTTTAATTTATTATAGCACAAGTTTAAAATTTACGTTATAATGAAGACATGGAAATGGTTAATCGTTTAAAAAATAAAGTTATAGTATCTGTACAGGCAATGCCTAGTGAGCCATTGTATCTTGAAAAGTGTATGGCTGCAATGATGAAATCTGTTGTTAAAGGCGGTGCAGGCGGGTTACGTGTTGCAGGGGCAAGAGATGTTAAAAATGCAAAGACTCTTTTTGAGGTTCCTGTTATAGGGTTGACTAAACCTGAAGTCATACCGAAGAATTGGAAAGAAATTGTGTATATTACGCCAACTTTAAAAGATGTTATATCTCTTATTGACGCAGGAGCGGATATTATTGCGTTTGACGGAACATCCCGTCCTAGAGAGAGTTGTACATTAAGCGATATTATTAAGTATATAAAAATCAATAAAAGAATTTCAATGGCGGATATTTCAACTGTTGAAGAAGGCATAAACTGTGCAAATTTAGGTGCAAATATTCTCTCTACTACATTGTCAGGCTATACTTCTCATTCAAAAGAACCTGATGACGGACCTGATTTTGAACTTCTTGAGGCTCTTGTGAAAGAAACTAATCTTCCTGTTGTGCTGGAAGGTAGAATTTGGGAGCCTTGGCAGGTTGATAAGGCTTTTGAATTGGGCGCACATTGTGTTGTTATAGGTTCTGCTATAACTCGTCCGCAGTTGATTACGAAACGTTTTGTTGCAAGGGGATAAACTTATTATGAGAAAAGCTTTGGCAATTGATGTCGGAGGAACTAAGATTTACAATACTCTGGTTAATGAAAAGGGTGAGATTGTTGGAGAAATTGAAAAACGTCGTACTCCTAAAACTTTTCAGGAAATAAAAGCTGTTTTTGAAGATATTGTATCTCGTTATGAGGATGAGGCGGATGTAATTGCATTTGCAACTTGCGGAGCCGTTAATAATTCTAATGACGGAATTCTCGGTTCAACCGGCAATATCGCAAAAGGGTATCCTGAGATGGATTTTAAATCTTTAAGTCACAAAAAAGTTTTTGTTGAGAATGATGCAAATGCAGCAGCTTGGGCTGAGCATATTATAGGGGCTTCAAAAGGTTATTCTGATTCAATTATGATTACGCTCGGTACAGGAGTTGGAGGCGGAATTATAATAAACGGCAGGCTTTTTAAGGGTAAAAACGGTGCTGCGGGCGAAATGCATTTTAAAATGCGTGTGGACAAACACCGTAAATGTACTTGCGGAAGTTATGATTGTTTTGAAATTTATGCATCAGGAACAGGACTTAAACTTACTGCCGAGGAAATTTCTCAAAATCCTGAAATTACAACTTATGATGTTGTTGACGGGTGGAAAAACTCTGACCCGCTTATGACTAAAATCCTTAAAAAATGGCAGGAAGATATTCTTGCAGGTTTAATTGGGCTTGCAAATATTTTTGATCCGGCTGTAATCGTTTTATCAGGTTCAATGGCAGAGTTTGTTGATGTTAAATATCTTACAGATGCCGTAAACAGTGAGATTGTTACAACTCCAACCAAAATTGTAAAAGCAGAGGCAGGAAATTACTCCGGCATGATTGGTGCTGCGCTTTTGGCAATGGGAGTTGGGTTTGATGAGGGTCGTAATGGGTAAGGCAAAGAAAAGAAGTCTTCATCTCGGGATTAATGATAGGATTTCTAATCTGTCAAGAGAAGATGCTGCAAAAATTGTGGCGTCGAAAATTAAGAAAAATTCGCAAGAGGTTTATGGGTTAATTACTCTTTTTGGCTTGACTGCAGAGGAACTTCTTGAAAGCGGGGCTGATTACGAGGCTGTTATAGCAGTGAGAGGGCTTTTAAAATGATAAAAAGAATTTGCTTCTGGTTGAATTGTTCCAGAGCGTTTGCGTTTCCTGTAACTATTTTGTCGTGGCTTGTAGTGTTCGTTTTTGCGCTGAAAAGTGGCGGTAATCTTATAAACGGAATGCTTGCACTTATTGGAATTTCGTTTGCACATTTGGCAGGGAATATGGCAGATGATTATATTGACTATGGAATTCTTTCTAAAGACGAAAAACTTATGAATAGTGCTGTTGCAACTAAATGTTGCTATTTGCGTGACGGGAGCATCACTCTTTCTGATTTGGGACGTATGATTGCTGTATTCAGTATTGTTGCTCTGATAATTGGAGCTTTTTTATACTGTAGGAGCGGCGTTGGTGTAATATGGCTGACTGTAATCGGTGGTATTTTAACTCTTACCTATGCAAAATTTTCGCTTGTCGGGCTGAGTGAAGTTATAATTGGTTTGCTTTTTGGACCGTTAATGTTTGAGGGTGTCTGGTATGTTATGAAGAAAAGTTTTTCTATGGAAGTTTTTGTGCTTTCGTTGGCGGTTGTAATGCTTTCTATTTCTTTTCTTTACATACATACCTTGTTAGATTTTGACAGTGATACTATATCTCATAAAAAAACTTTGTGCTGCAGGATAAATGATAAAAATAAAGCGTTGAAGCTCTACGGGGTATTCGTTGGTGCATGCTATATTTCAGCTTTAGTCTTCGGGTTTATGACATTGAATGTATTTGTGCTTATAACATTTGCGGTATTGCCTTTTGCCGTAAAAATTTATTCCTTAACAAAAAAATACAACAGCGGTGAAGATACAAGTACTGAAAATTTTTATTTCGTTCTGTTTAAAGCAAGGAACTTGATGGTTTATTTCAGTTTATTGATGACTCTGGCAATTTTATTCGGATAACTACTTCGTTTTTTGTATTTAAATTTATACAAACCTGTGTTAGACTGTTTATATAAGTAAAGAGAACATCCAGAGGAGCTGAAAATGCGAGAGAGTACCAACCAGTTTTTAAAACCGTTTACCACAAAAATTAATGAAGCCGGAAATCTTGAAATAGGCGGCTGTGATTTGGTGAAATTGGCTATGAAACACGGGACACCGCTTTATGTGCTTGACGAGGCAACAATTAAAAGAATTTGTGGGGATTATAAAGATGCCTTTTCAATTTATCCAAAGGTTAAAATGATGTATGCCTCAAAGGCTTTGTGTACGCGTGCGACTTCTGCCCTTCTTTCAAAAGAAGGTTTTGGGTTCGATGTGGTTTCCGGCGGGGAAATGTATACCGTTTATAAAGCTGGTGTGCCAATGGATACAGTTCTTTTTAACGGTAACAATAAATCTGTTGATGAACTCACTCTTGCTCTTGAGCTTGGAGTTGGAAGAATCTCTGTTGATAATTTCTTTGAGCTTTCGCTTTTGAATGAGTTAGCAAAAAGTAAAAATAAAAATGTTGATATTCTACTGAGAATTACTCCGGGAATAGAATGTCATACGCACGAGTATATTCAAACAGGACACCTTGATTCAAAGTTCGGGTTTGACTTAACTCAAATTGATGAAGCTATTGATTTGATATTAAACGAATATAAAAACTTGAAGTTGCACGGTTTGCACGCTCATATCGGTTCGCAGATTTTTGAAACTAAAGTTTATCATGATGAAATTGAAATTTTGGTAAAAGAAATTGCCCGATTGGATGAAAAATTCGGGCTTAAGCTTGACGAGATTAATATTGGCGGCGGACTTGGAGTGAAGTACACAGATAAAGATGCTCCGCCATCAACATTTGAAATTGCTGAAGTTATAATAAAAAGTCTCAAAGAAAGTGTTGATAAATATGGTATAGAATTTCCAACACTTCTTATAGAACCGGGTAGAAGTATTATTTCGACTTCCGGAGTAACTCTTTATACGCTTGGCAGTTCAAAACAAGTTCCAAAAGGTAAAAAGTATGCGGCTATAGATGGAGGAATGTCTGATAATCCTCGTCCGTCAATGTATCAGGCTGAATATTTTGCACAGATTGCCAATAAACCTGCGGACGAATTGGCTCAAACAGTTACTATTGCCGGCAGATTTTGTGAA
>USHE01000108.1 GCA_900554385.1 uncultured bacterium
GGGGGGCAATTTTAATCATAAGTAAATTTCCTTTCTGTATCAATCTAGTAGAGTATTCCACACCTCATCTCAGGGGGCAGCAGAAAGCTTATATTTTTAACAAAATCTAAAAAAAATATTTTTTGCTAGTATGAAAAAAGATTTTATTAAATAGTTAAATTTGCTTTGGAATACAATCCCATGAAACAACTTCAGGGAACGGGTTTTCCGTATGTCATTGGAAAATTTATTCTTGATTTTCTACTTTTAGCCAGGCGGTGTCGTATGGTCTTAGCAGTAATGTCATTTTTTTGTTTGTTGTTGAGATTGATACATTTATTTTTCGTTTGTTTAAAAGGTCCGTAAGTTCAATATCTTTGTCACCTGTAAAAATTGTGTCCGTAGGTAGTTCTATTTCTGCTTTTATTTTTTTGTTTGATAAGTTATTTACAATTATGACTTTTTCATCCTTATATGTTCTTTTGTATGCAAAAACTTCAGGGGATTTTGTTTTGATTTGAGAGAATGTACCTCTTGAGATAACTGGGTTCTCTTTTCTTACTTTTATTAGCTGGCGTACTTTTTTATACACTTTACTGTCTTCTTGGGCGTTATAGAAGTTCTTTGACCTTATTGCGCCTCTGTTTATATCACGGCTGTCAAAGTATGAGAGTAATTCCGTACCGTTTTTATTGGATTTGTTTTTTTCTCGCATTTCACGGAGTCGTGCAAATCTTTTTGCATTATAAAAATTATTCTGGCTTGCTATTTCATCGCCGTAGTATATGATTGGAATTCCCGGCAAGGACATTAGAATTGAAAATGCCATTGAAATTCTGTCAGGGTCATTATCTAAAAAGTTTGCCATTCGTCCGCTTACGCCAAATCCTTTCCTAAATTCAGCCCCTTTAGGTTCAAGGTCTTCGTAAATTAGTTCTCGAGTTTTTTTATTAACCATTTCGAGTGTAAGTTCATCGTGTACTCGCAAAAATATTGCCCAAGATGCTGTATTAGGAATTTCCGGAGTTTGTTTATGCGCTTTCCAGAAGTATTTGTTGTCGGCTGTAATTAAAGATGCCCAGATTGCAGGCATATAAGGAAAATGATATGCAATTTGAACTTCATCCGTTCTTGTTAATTCTTTTTCTTCTTGACCGATGGTTTCTGTTATTGTTCTTTCTTTTCCAAAATATGGAAGAATTTTATTCGGAAGCTGGCAGGCTTCTGCTTGGATTACCGAGCGGGGCGCTATTGTCTGCAAAAACAGGCTGAGCAGTTTAATTGTTTCGTGTGTTCTTGGTAAGTTTTCTGCGTTTGTGCCGTTTTCTTTCATAAGATACGGGATTGCATCCATTCTAAAAATGTCTATCCCCATATTTGCCCAGAAACTTATTGTTTCTAAGTTATAATACAGAACTTCCGGATTTTCCCAGTTTATGTCAAGCTGGAACGGGTAAAACGTATGATATACATAGTAGTTGTTATTATTTATAGTGACTTCTCTGTAGTTATGTTCTGTTTGTTCGGGAAATATCAAACGCCTTTTTGATAAGCTTCCGTCAGCTTCTTTGTATTCAACTACCCAGCCGAGTTTTTCATCTTTATATTTGTTAAATTGCGGCATTTCGTCTTTTACTACAAAGTATTGAAGTTTATCGATATCTCCTTTTAATGCTTGCTTAAACCATTCATGCTGATCTGAAAAGTGATTTAGTACCAGGTCTGCTTTTATCTTAAAACCATGTTCTCTCGCCGCGGTGATGAACTGTTTGAATTCATTAAGCCCGCCTAAGTCAGAGCGAACATTTCTCGGATTTCTTATATCAAATCCGGCATCTCCCATTGGTGAATCCATAAACGGCAGAATGTATATAGTTGTGACCCCTAAATCTTTTAGATAATTTAGCATGCCTATTGTATCTTTAAAAGTATTGGGTTTAATGCTTGAGTGAACTCCAAACTGGTCTGCATAGAACATATAGATAACTTCGTCTTTGTACCAGTCAGAGGGTCTTGTTAAATCGTCTTTTATAAGAATTTCTGGACGCTGAGCTTTTGCTTTTTGCGTGAGAATATAAATGTGAGAGTAAATTTCATCAACTTTATCGGAACCATAAATTTTCTTTATACAGTCTTTCATTTCTTTCTCAACAGGTTCAGAAATTGCCAGCTGCGTTATTGAGATACTGCCTGTTTGATTTTCTTTTGTTTCTATAGCTGCACTTGGCAGAATTAAATTGAATATCATTACTAATGATATAAAGAAGGCTGTATATTTATTTAAAGACATTTCAAATCCCCTTTTAAGTACAATTATAACTTAAATAAAAAGTTCTAATGTATATTATTGTAAATATTTTGCAGTATTTTCAAAAAGAATATAGAATTACATTACACTTATGGGGGAAGTATGAAGTTTAATATTTCAAAGAAAAATTTATTTTTGCTCGCTTTATTGGGTTTGAGTTTATTTTTAGTGGTCGTTTTTTTGCTTGTAATTACTATATTTGTTCCAAAAACAGTTTTTGCATTTCCTGGTGCTGAGGGTTTTGGTGCTTATGTTGAAGGCGGACGCGGCGGTGCTGTTTATCATGTTACTACTCTTGAAGATGGTTATAAGCCTGGAACTTTGCGCTATGCTGTTTCTCAAAAAGGACGAAGAACTGTTGTTTTTGACATATCAGGCGTAATTTCATTGAATTCACCGCTTGAAATTAAGGATAATTACATTACTATTGCAGGGCAGACAGCTCCGGGAAAAGGAATTTGTATTAAGAATTATCCGTTGATAATAAATGCTGATAATGTTATTATCAGATATTTGCGTTTTAGGCTTGGGGAAGCAAGCCAGAATTCTGCTTTGATAGCAAAAAACCGACAACGTATTATGATTGATCATTGTTCGATAAGCTGGTCAACAATGCAAAATATTAATATTCAAGGTAATGCGCTTCTTACAATGCAGTGGTGTATAATAAGCGAGGCGTTGAACAGAACTGCTGAAGGTTATAACGGGGCAGGGGCTAAGCTTGGAGGTTTGTCATCTTCTTTTCACCATAATCTTTTTGTAAGTAATGCACGTCAAAACCCTTATTTCGAAAATTTATCATTAAAAAGTTCGTCTTTTATGCAAACTGTGGACTTCCGAAATAATGTTATTATTAATTGGGAAGATAATTCCTCTGAGGGGATGCTGAGAGGGCGTCTTAATCTTGTTAATAATTATTATAAAAGTGGTCCTGCATCATTGCTTCCTACGCGCAGTCAGATTATAAAAGTTTATGAAGATAACCAGAAGGTTGCAGGAAAGCATGAGCCGATTTTGTATTTGTATGGAAATTTTGTATATAATAATCCTTTGCATACAAATGACAATTGGATGGGGGTATATCCTAACCAGCAATACATTAAAGAGGGTAAAAATCCAAACCTTTCTTGGCGTCAATTTTTCCATGCGCCGGTTACTTTGCATTCGGCAAACAGAGCGTTTAAAAATGTTTTAAGATATGCAGGTGCGTCTAATAAAAAAGATGATATAGATATTCGTTTAGTCTTAAATATAACGACTGATAAATATCCTCATGAAGGTTCTCGTGGAAGTCTGGGAGGTATTATAGATTCTCCTTCTGATGTAGGTGGGTATACAAAATACAATTCTGTCAGAGGAGATAAAGATACTGACGGTGACGGTATGCCGGATAGATGGGAACGCAGATATGGTTTAAATCCTAATAATGCTAATGACGGTGTCACATTTAATCTTGTTCATAAGGATTATACAAATTTGGAAGTTTATTTGAATAGTTTGGTTGAAGATATCACAACAAATCAAAATAAGATGCCGATGCCGTCAAAGGATTTGTTCTGGTTATCAATGTTAAAATTGGTTAATTTCTTGAAGGATTAGGCGTTAGTGCGTGACTGTAGTACAAAAAAGCCCTCTTTTTAAAAGAGGGCTTTTTTTATATTTTTTATGCTTTAACCGGCATTCTCCCACAAGACTTATCCTCATCGCAAAATCCGAGTCTTTCGCATTTTGGAACAAGGTATGGTTTTAGCCAAGGTTCTTCTTTTGTTAATTCGTCGCACATTTTTTTGACCAGCAAGCGAATTTCATATTGCGCTCTTGTGCAAAGTCTAAGATTTGCAAGGTGAATCATTTCTCGTAAATTTAAACTGGCAACCATTGAGCTTGCTGCGGCATTTGGCAGAACAAATCTTGCATCTTCTGCCGGAATTCCTGCGTCAACAAATTCTTGATATTGTTCTGAAATTTTTCCCATAAAAAAAACGAATTTTTCTTTAAGTTCTGGATTTTTCTCGATTGTTGGCGGGATTATAAAATCAAATTGTCCCTTTTCTTTTACGTAACGCTGTGATTTTTGTGAAAAAGACATGTGTCTGTGCCTTACCAATTGGTGGGTACACGCTCTTGACACATTTGATATTGCAAAACTTACCTGAATGTGTTCTATTGTTGAATAGTGTCCTGAGGAAATTACACGTTCGATAAGTTTTAACATTTTATCCTTGTCATCAGTGCTTTCATAAATATTGATAGGATAATCGGCACTGTAGCAGGTTCTGCAAGCTGTATATACAGTTTTCAGCATATTTTCCGGTTTTGAAATAAGATTTACAACCGGCTGATTATTTTCATTCATACATCCTCCAATTTTTTTTATTATATCATAGTTTTGTTTTTTTTGATAAAAAGTCTGTCATATTAATCACAGATAATAACCTGTTAATAAAAGGCTCATAAGTTTTGGAATTTTCCATATCTCTTGTCCAGTCAAAAATGTTTAATTTTTTAGAAGATGTTTCCATAAAGAAGATTATGCTGTTATCTTTTATGGATATTCTTAAGTTTCTTGGTTTAAAATTTTGTCTGATATTTTCCATCAAAGAGAAGAATATTGGTGTCAACATTTTAGGTTCATTTGTTTTATTAATGAAAAGCCTGTATTCTTTTACCGGTGGTTTAACTTCTCTGATAAGTTTCCCTGTTGTTTTTGCAAGCTTATCACCATAAGGCAGCAGTACTGCATGACCATCATAAATTTTTTCAGGAGTTTCAATTTCTACTATTACTCCCTTGTACTGGTCTGCTGAGTTTACAAATATCATAATTATATATGCAGTCAATAGGGTTATTGCAAATAAATATGCTACAATTGTCTGGAAGTGTGTGATATTTGAGGTCATACAGTTGGTAACTGTTAGGACTGTTAAACCTCCAAAAAGAAGTACCAAATAATAGTCGTTTGGTTTCATTCTGTAAAAAGAGTTTTCACGCATTGTAATGTTACAGCCGTTTCTTGACGTATGAAATTTTGTGCCTATATCATTAGTGTTTTTAAGCACAAACAATCCGCCGAGCGTTATTCTGGCATTAAACCTTGTCAGTTTGTCAAATGCCGGGAATATAGTTGTTGATTTCAGTTTTTCGATTAATTGATTTTGCTTTAGCTGTGAAATATAGTTACTCTTTTTTATTCTAAACAACGCAAGAACCTGTTCTTCAAGTTCAAGGCTTTCTTTTGTGCAGTGTTCTCCGTGTTCATAGAGTGCTTTATTGAAATTTTCATTCAATTTTAAAATATTTTTTGCCGCTTTTTCTTCTTCTTTAATTTTATCAGGACAGAAGTAGTAGTAGAGCGAAATTAACGGTAAAATCGACCCGCAGACTATAATGCTCAAAATTGCAATGTTTGTA
This sequence comes from uncultured bacterium, assembly GCA_900554385.1. GTDB lineage: Bacteria > Cyanobacteriota > Vampirovibrionia > Gastranaerophilales > Gastranaerophilaceae > Scatousia. The sequence continues at coordinate 5,699 of USHE01000108.1, forward strand.
TCTTTAGGTGTTGCAGGATGTTCCAGAACAAAAAATATGTAAGCCATTGCGGCAGGTATAATTAACGATACAATTCCTTCTATTGCAAGAATAAATCTTTTTTTATTGAATTGTTTTACTTTTGGAGAAATTGTCGAAGTAAATTGATTTTTAAATTCACTTTTAATTTCTTCTGTTGTTTTTTCAGGAATATTTAGCATGATAAAATAATACCACTCTTTTTACAAAAAGTGTTATTATGTAAATATTTTTTAATATTATCAAAAG
>USHE01000109.1 GCA_900554385.1 uncultured bacterium
TACTCAAAACGAAAAAAATAAAACCCCTTAAAAATAAGAGGTTTTACAAACTATATAAAATGTTTTTGTTTTTTCAGTTCAGCAAGTTCATTCTGATATGGAGAAATACTTCTGATTTTCTCAATTATTCCCGGAAGGACATCATTCACATAATCAATATCTTTCTCTGTGGTATATTTACTCAATGAGAAACGGATACTGCCATGGATAGCCGTAAACGGAACATTCATAGCTCTTAAAACATGACTTGGCTCAAGAGAACCTGAGGTACACGCACTTCCTGAGCTTGCACAAATACCTAAATCGCTAAGGTGAAGCAAGATAAGTTCCCCTTCAATATATTCAAACCCGATATTTGTAGTGTTTGGAACACGTGCTGCAACACCGGTATTCAGTCTTGCATTATAAATATTTTTAAGAATACCTGCTTCCAATTTATCTCTCAAGCGTTTTACCTCGGTAGCTTCATATTTCAAAAAGTCTGTTGCAATCTCAGCCGCTTTTCCGAGTCCGACGATATACGGAACATTTTCAGTCCCTGCACGCTTGCCTCGTTCCTGATGTCCTCCGATAATCAACGGTGTAATAATAGTTTTAGAATTACAATACAATGCACCCACACCCTTTGGAGCATGGAATTTATGTCCTGAAATTCCCATCAAATCCACTCCCAGCTCTTGGACGTCAATCGGAATTTTTCCTGCAACTTGAACTGCATCTACGAAGAATTTTGTCTGTGGATTTTTACGCTTAATAATTTCGGAGATTTGGCGGATTGGATTGATAACCCCTGTTTCGTTATTGGCATACATAACAGAAACCAGAGCCGTATCAAAATTAACAGATTCTTCCAATTGAGCCAAATCAAGCTCGCCATTGGAATTTACTCCGATATAATCAACTGCATACCCTTGTTTTTCAAGAGTTTGATACAAATTCAAAACGCAAGGATGTTCAACTTTTGTAGTGATAATATGTTTTTTATTTTTATTCATATTAAGAACACCGCGAATTGCAGTATTTGCACTTTCTGATCCGCAAGAAGTAAAAACAATTTCTTTTTCATTAGACGCATTAAAGAAATCTTTCAATTTTCCACGGGCTTCACGAATTGCGTGGGCAGGATTTTTAGCAAATTCATACATACTTGAAGGATTTGCGTATTCCTCTTTCAAGGAAGGGAGCATCGCATCTAAAACCTTATCGTCAACACGGGTTGTCGCATTATTATCAAGGTAAATTAATTTTTTATCCATCATTAATCACCCACCTCTATAACTTCAATATCTTTACTAACAGTATCTTTAAGGGTCATTTCAACGAACTTTTTCAGTGTCAGCATAGAATTTTTACAACCTGAACATTTTCCACGGAGTTTGACATAAACCTTATTTCCATCAATATCAACGAGAGTGATATCGCCTCCGTCTTTTTGTAACTCAGGAGATATCTGATTTTCGATAATACTGTTTATTTTCAGAATTCTCTGTGCAGGCGAAAGCCCTTCTGACTTTTTACTTTCTTCTTTTTTGTAATAAGTGTCTATAATATCTTGAATAAGCCCCTTACATTTACCGCAAGCCCCGCCGGCTTTAGTATAATTTGTAATTTCTTCAACTGTAGTCAAGCCGTTTTGTTTTATTGCATCCCATATTAAATTTTCAGTAATACCAAAACATGTACATACAATTTTTTCTTTCTTTTCTTGTTCTTCGGCTCTGATATCTTCTAAATCCTGATAATCTTCATATCCTTGCAAAGCATCTTCAAGAGCCTCATAGCCCATAACAGAGCAGTGCATTTTTTCAGGAGGCAGCCCCTCAAGCTGGTCTGCAATATCTTTATTAGTAATTTTTCTCACCTCAGAAATAGGCTTGCCTATAATCATTTCAGTAAGAATACTTGAACTTGCTACAGCCGACCCGCATCCGAAAGTTTGGAATTTTGCGTCAGTAACTATACCATTTTTTATTTTTAAATATATTTTTAACTGGTCACCACAGGCAAGCGAACCTGCAGAACCCACAGCGTCCGCATCATCAATTTTGCCTACGTTACGAGGGTTTCTATAGTGATCCATAACTTTTTCAGAATAATCCCACATAATTTATTTCCTTTATTTTATCTCTAACCATAACAACATTGTAACGCAAAAATTTTTCTCTTTAAATATCCTTAATCTTTAATTAATTATTATCTTTATGATAAAATCAAAACATAATAAGGAGAGTAAAATATGGATATTAAATCAGTAATTCTTGCGGCCGGGAAAGGTACAAGAATGAAATCTGAAACGCCAAAAGTTCTACATGAGATTTTCGGAAAAACTCTTGTGGGTTATGTTTTAGATAACGTAAAAAATATAACAAGCGAAAACTTTGTAATAGTAGGTCATCACGCAGAAGAAGTTGAAAACTTTGTAAAAAAGAACTATACAAATGCAAAAACCGTTTTGCAGACACCGCAATTAGGTACAGGACATGCAGTATCAATGGTATGCCCTATGTTGAAAGACTACAAAGGTTTAGTTCTTATACTTTGCGGAGATACTCCGTTAATTACTGAAGAAACACTTAAAAAATTCATAGAGTTTCACAAATCCCAAAATTCAGACTTAACCGTAATGAGTACAATTTTTGAAAATCCAACAAATTATGGAAGAATAATAAGAGAAACCGACAACACTCTTAAATGTATAGTTGAAGAAAAAGATGCAACCCCTGAACAAAAAGCCGTAAAAGAAGTCAACGCCGGAATTTACTGTATAGACTGGGCAAAAGTACAACCTGCATTTTCACAATTAACAAGCAACAACGCACAGGGTGAATATTACCTCACAGATATTATAGAATGGGGCAAGAAAAACAATCTTAACGTAAATGCCTACATTATGGAAAACTACGAAGAAATATTCGGCATAAATTCCCGCCTGCATCTTGCAGAAGCCACTAAAATCATGCAAAAGCGTATTAACGAAAAACACATGATAAACGGAGTTACCATTGTTGACCCGTCAACGACTTATATAAGTGCGGATACAGAAATCGGGCAAGACACAATAATATTTCCATCTACCTATATTGAGGGAGCAAACAAAATCGGAAAAAATTGCAAAATCGGACCTTGCGCACACCTCAGAGGCGGAGTGGAAATTGCAGACAACGTTAAAATAGGCAACTTTGTAGAAGTAAAAAAATCAAAAATTGCATCTAATACCAACGCAGGGCATTTATCATACATAGGTGACAGTGAAGTAGGCGCACACGTAAATATCGGAGCCGGAACAATTACTGCAAACTACAACCCTCAGACAAAAGAGAATAGTAAAACAATTTTGCAAGACAACGTAAAATTAGGTTCAAATTCAGTACTTGTAGCTCCGGTTACGATTGAAGAAGGAGCAAACGTCGGAGCATTAAGCGTAATTACCAAAAATATTCCGCAATGGTCGCTTGCGCTAACCCGCTCGCCGATAAGAATTCTCTCTGATTGGGTTAAGAAACAATTAAAATAATAAGCTTAAAGCCTCCTATCGGAGGCTTTTTTCGTTAATCGAACATCCTTTGTAAAACTTTTGGATGCTCATAACCAGCATGTCCAAGATATTTTTTAAGCCTTCCGCGCTCACTATAAACATACATTGTAAACACCCCGAACGGACGCAGCCATCTGTCATAAGAGGTTGAAGTGATACCCAAATCAATATATGCGACCTTTTCTATAGGATAATCCTCACTTCCATCATTAAGAGCAAGTTTATCATTCAACTTTTTATGAACAAGACGTATACCTGCTGAATTAAGTTCTTCAGAGGTTAATTTAATATCATTATCGGTATTTAATTCATAAAACGCTTCAAAAAGCTGTTTTTTAAATTTATCGCAACCTACCAAATCTCTATAAGAATAATTTCCATCCTCTCGATCTCGAACAAAGTAATACTTTTCTCCGCCGATTTTAATCCAAAAAGGAGTACTCGAAGCGTATTTCGTAGACAGAATAGTATACTGCACCGGCATCTGTACATCCCTTGCTAAAACCTCATTTAAGGTCAGAAAACACATAAAAAATACAAATCCCAAAAATCTATTCATACGCCCGCCTTTCAATAATATTATAACGAAAATAAATAAAAAAAGTTCAAGAGGAATATTTTTGATGTAAAATTTGATTATGACTAACCGAAAAATAAAATGGGCTATGTTTGTAATCACTGCAATAGGCAACTTTATTGCAATGCTTGACTCTACAACGGTAAATCTTGCACTTTATCCAATGTCGGTAGATTTACACGTAACAATGAGCCAAATTCAGTGGGTAATGATTGCCTATATGCTCATATTGACTGTATTTTTACCATTTTTCGGGAAACTTGGTGATATATTTCCAAAGAACAAACTTTATGCAACAGGTTTTGGAATATTCGCTATCGGTGCATTTTTAAGCATGATATCACCAACGTTTATTCTGCTTGTTGCGTCAAGGTGTCTGGAGGCGTTGGGGGCATCTATCATGCTTTCGAACGCTCAGGCAATAATCGCAAGCATCTTAAAAAAAGAACGCAGAGGAAAAGCGCTCGGACTCAACGGATGTATCATTGCAATAGGCGGAATGAGCGGACCTGCTATTGGGGGTCTGTTAATTAATTCATTTGGCTGGCACTCTGTAATTTTCCCTTGTATTCCTATTGCTGTTACAGGTGCATTCTATTCCTTAAAAATGCTGCCGAACTACGTAAAAAAGAAGAAATTTAAGTTTGACTACAAAGGGTTTTTCTATTTTACAATAAGCTTATTTGCCCTTCTACTCGCGATTTCGGAAGGTTACCAGTGGGGCTGGACATCCTTAAAAATAATTACTCTTGGGATAATTACATTCATATTCGGCGCATTATTCTATTTACGTGACCACAAAATAAATTACCCGCTGATTGATTTCAGTATGTTTAAAATAAAACAGTTCACATTCGGAAACCTTGCCGTAATGATGTCTTATATGGCAATGTTTACAAACAGCATACTTTTACCGTTTTATCTGCAAGAACTTTTAAAATTCAACGCCCTGCTTTCAGGATTACTAATTCTGCCGTATTCGGTTACTCTTTCTTTTATCGCACCGATTAGCGGCAGACTATCAGGGAAATATGGAAGCAGGTATTTAACGCTGGCAGGACCTGTTGTTTATATAATTGCATTACTTATTTTCACAACATTTGACAAAAACACTCAAATCTGGGAAATAGTTATGGCATCGGGAATTATGGGAATAGGAAACGGACTTTTCCAATCACCGTCTAACAACGCCATAATGACAAGCGTCCAAAAAGAAGAACTAGGGATTGCTTCAGGGATTTTGGCACTATCAAGAAATATGGGAAATATCTTGGGAGTTGCTGTTACAATTACCTTATTTGAAACCTTCAGAGATATGTTTTTATCAGGCGGACAAATTTATGAAACGGCATTTTTACGCTCATACCACACAACAATGTGGTTTGGAATACTTTTTGGAGCAGCCTGCCTCTTATTTGCATACATTGACTATAATCCTCAAAAGCAAAAAAAAAGGCGGTAACTAAATACCGCCTTTTAATCTTATGATTAACTAATCACCCAAACACACAGCCTGAATGTTGCTGAAGCTGCGGCTGCTGTTGTGCCAGTACGAGTTCGTCGGGCGGAAGTACCTGGTGTAGGCGGTGGTGCTACCGTTCTCCTCACCAGACCACAAGTAGAAGCTGGGTTCTGGAAGTCCGAGAGATGTGGCGGTTCCGGGCTTGTAGGTTAAACCTGAGATATTTTGCTTAGCCCCTATGCTCGGGTTGCCTTCATAGATTGCACTCGCTATCTTTGCAAGGTCTGATGCTGTTGGCATGTTAGATTTACCTCCGCATTGTTTTACTGCGCCTGCCCAGTAATCAGAGTCATAATAACATCCGTTTACCATGCCGTCTGCTTTCATT
>USHE01000110.1 GCA_900554385.1 uncultured bacterium
AAAAATGTGAAAAAATTAAAATAGGTAAGGTATAACAAGTTTACACAAGATGCAGTCAAAACTGTCATGCTGAACTCATTTCAGCATCTGTTATATTTGAGAACCTAAAACAAGTTCAGAGTGACTATTTATACAATATTTAGTGCAAATATGTTATACCTTGCCTGGAAAAACTTATTCTTTCAAACACTTATCTTCATGAATTTGTTTCAAAATGTTTTATACCTATAATAAAACCTTAAGTTTTGTAACAAAACCCAAACATGCTGAAATCAAGGCTTTCTAAGAACCTTTATATATATGAGAGAGTATAACTACGGAGAGCTTTACATTGAGCATGAATGTAAACAATATGAATAAAGCGGATCTCGTCAAGCTGGCACTTAAAAAGCAAGCCGGCAAGACAACTTCTGCTAATCAACCGTCTTATATGACTAAGAACGGTTCAGTATTCAATGCTCCGAATGCAAAGCAAACCGCTCAGACAAAAGAGTCAAAACCTACTACTTTGTCTGAAGGTATTGAAAAATTAAACAATACAAAAAATTCACAGGAAGCTAAATCCTATGATAATATTGATAATATTAAAACAGCTGAGCAAGGTAGAAAAGCCATTGCAGACCTAAAAGAAGACATGCAGGATATGAGTCCTCTTCAAAGAGCTCTTCAAAGAGTTCCGTTACAATTAAAGCTTAATAAACTTGAAGAAAAACAAAAAGGATTAGCAAATAAAGAATTTGAAGATTCTCAAAGAAATTTAAAAAGTATTGCTCAAGGTCATGGCGCAATTAAAAAAGATGGAACAAGTGCTGCAGGTAATGAAAAACAAAACATTAACGGCAAAGATGTAAGTGCATCTGAAGGCAGAGCAATGGCTAAAGATGCAGAAAAAGAAAATGCAAAACTTGAACATCAAACAGCTCAAACGAAAAAAGATGCAAGAACTGTTAGAAACTTTTCAAAATCTTCACAGAAAACAGGAAAAGATATCAAAAAAGATGAAGCGAAGTTAAACAAAGAAATTGCATCTGAAAGTGCAAAAATCAAACAAAATCAAGCTGCCATTTCAAAAGAATCACAAACAATGGAACAAACAAGCACTGAAATAGCTGCACTTCAATCTGAATTACAGAGCCTTACTGCAGATAGAACAGGTATTGGAGAAAAGAGTGCATTTTCTCTTAAGCTTGCAGGAGAACAAAACGACCAAAACGGTGGAAAAGTAAATGCTAACAGCGGTAACAGCGATAGAATTGCTGAACTTCAAAATCAAATCGGAGTAAAAGCCGACAGCATGTCTGCAAGCAGCCAAAAACTGACAAAACTTCAAACATCAACAAACAAATCAATCACAGTAATGCACAACAAAGTCACACTCAAGTCGCAATACTACTTAAAAACTCAAAAAACTATCCAGGCTCAACAAAAAGAAGAAAGCGGCATAATGAAGGTTGCACAAAAGATTGATGATATAAGTCAGGCTGTTACAACAACAGGTTCTGTATTACAAAAAGTCGGAACAGGGATGATAGCAGCAGGTGCAGCGATGTCATGGCTTGGCGGTGCAGGTGCAGCTTTAATCAGTGCAGGTAAAGTTGTAAAACAAGTTGGTTCTGTAACTGAAATGGTTGGTCAATATGGTCAAACAGCAGCCAATATTACAAAAGCAGCTTGTAATATTGCAGAAGGCAACTTTGCAGCAGCATTACAATCTGTTGGTACAGCAATGCAAACAGGTGCAGCTGCAATAAAGAGTACAAACGGCTTAAAAGATAATATGAAGGCAATTTCTCAGGAAGCTGAAAACGCACAAACAAAACTTGCAGCTGGAGTAACTGCAAGAGAAACCGCAAAACAACTGAAAGAAAGCGGTGGTCTTGATTCTGTCGGTTTAACCCAAAAAGATGCAAGAAAACAAATTCAAGGACAATTACTGGAAAAAGCCCAAAACGGACAGGCTACTGTTATAAACGGACGTATGCAACTAACACAAGCAGCACCAAAAATGGGAGCAGACGGCAAATTTATAATGGACAATAATTCGATACAATTAACCCCTGGAAACTTAAATGTTGCAGAACAAGGCGGCAAAACTTCTTTTGGTAAGAAAATCGGAAATACTTTCAAAAAAGGAGTTAAGAATACCGGTAACGCAATATCAAAAATGGCATCTGATCCGGATAAGTTAATGAAAGTTGGTAAAAACTTGACTGCAATGGGCGCAAAAATGGCAGGCGGAACTCAGCAGGCACAAGCCGGAAATGGCAAAGGTAAAGCAAACGCCAAAAATTATCAATATCCGCAATATGCGATTAATTATGACAGACTTGCCCGCGGTAATAAGATGCTTAACAAATACCAGGGTCGTTATGCAGCATAATTTAAAAGGCTAATCTATAAAGACTAGCCTTTTTATCGTTATTTACCTAATGACAACGCCTGACTTGACGCTTCCAAAAGCAAATTCATATACAGTATTTTGTTAGCCGAGGCTTCATCGAGATTTACAAACTCAGCTCCTGCACGCCTGTCTGTTGCTGTTACAACTTTGACATCTGTCTTAACATTCAAATCTCCGCAAGCAATTTCTACAGGAAGAACGTCACCGACTTTTAGCGACTTGTTATGTTTCAATGCAATTCCGCCTCTTGAAATATCAAGTACAGATTCAACAGCTCCGTTACTTGCAGCTTTATCCAATGCCACAGGCGTAACTGAGTTATTCGCATCAAATCTTATATACTGACGTTTATCAATCACAGGAACGCCGTCAGAAATATCTTTACGCTGAACCCAGGTTTTATAATCCGCATCATTTCTATCAAATGACGGACTTGTATTTTGGGTAGGCTCAGTGTCCTTTGTAGGCTCGGTGTCCTTTGTAGGTTCGGTATCCTTTGTAGGTTCGGTAGGAGCGGTAGGACCGGTCGGCTCTGTCGGAGATGTCGGAACTACAAGGTTATCATCGTCATCTTCTGTACCTTTTTGCTCATCAGGAATTATGTTTCCATCCACATCATAGTTAGGATCATCCTGCTGAATGCTGCCTCCATAATAGTATTTTCGCCCAGAACTATCACGCCCGATTTCGGCTAAATCATCAGGTCTTACAGCTTTACCTCGAATTGAAGTTTCATTGTTACAATTATTGGTAATAGGATTTGTTCTGTCATCAACAAAAACGTTAGAAACATTATATTTGTCAGAGCCTTCAATCTGTCCTCTGTGCTGACCGAGATTAAAATAGTAACCGCCGGCATAAGCATTATCAGCAATTAAAGTTAAAGGCTGTTGTTCAGGGCGGTCATGTTTTCCGCCGCGCACCTTTCCATTCTTAATAACAATCACAGAATCCGGATTGAGATTAGGATTTTCCTTTGTTCCCAAGTCCAGAGCTGAAATTGTAGCCTTTTTAGGAGTCAATTGCTGTGTATAATTGCCGTAGTAATCGTTAATATTTTCATAAGACGGCATTTTCCCAAGATTTTCGATAAACATGTATTTGCCGCGTCCAACGAGTTTTATGCCCTCTTTTGCTGTAATTTCATGGATATACGTATTACCCGAAAATTCTGCATTAATATTACCTTCACGAGCAACAATAGCACCCACATTGTTATCATACTTATCATCAACAGCTTTAATGTTTATATCTCCACTCTTTGAGATAATATCAATTTTATAATTTGAATTTGGCTGATATGTCAAATCATTCTTATTGAATCCGTCGTGATTAAAATCGCCTGCTGTTTGATTAAAAGTAATCGGACTTCCGCTTTTTCCGATATCACCGCTGGCAATAAGAGAAATACCTTTAGCCTCAATATTAGGGACTTTTGAATTTTTAGAGGCATTTATAATTGAATAATTTTTCTCACCTTTTACTGAAGAATCTGCGAGAAGATAAACTTTGCCATCAGCATTAATTGAATTTAACTTCATATCAGAATCAATTGCTGCTAAATTGACAGACGCATCTCCTTTCATGGAATTTACTTTTGCAGAAGCGGTGTAAGTTCCGTCAATATTTGCATTAATTGATTTAGTCAAATCTCTTGCATCAGGTCCGATACCGTCATAGGCAGGCTTGCCGATGGTTCCGTCAGTAACATTAATATTCAAATTCCCGCCGTTTTTAGTTGCCAAAAGAGTTTTTGCAACACCGGCATTTAAAAGACTTCCTTTTTCAATATTAATATTTATATCGCCGTCAGATGTGAGGTAATTGTCATTGGAAGATAAATCTCCGATAACTACATTACCGTTTTTCTGAGTTACGTCAATCCCCTTTGCTTCAACGAGTCCTGAAACGCGGACATCACTTCCGCCTTTATTGTCAATAACTACCTTGCTATTCGGGTTTATAACTTTACCGCCGAGCGACATACCTTTTGCCCCTGCGTTTGCCAAAAGGGTTTCACCTTTGCCGAAATTAACAATAGAAGAATGCGCATCCGTATGAATTCCGCCATTTTGCCCGTAAGATGTTATTTTTATACTTCCATTTTCATTACTTAATGAACCTGCATTAGATGCACTTGTTTTAACAAGTTGATTAAATAAAGCATTTGCCTGAGCAGTTGAATTTAATACAGAAGAATCATTTACCCCTGCTATAACATTTGCTCCAGGTCCAAAAGCTATATCAGAAGCTCTTAGATTAACAAGTTCTCTGGCTAGAATTTTACCGTTAATCTGGACATTGCCATTTCCGTTACTATTCATCAAATCACTGTAAAGAGAAGCTTCTGTACCATTATGCGCAAACATATCGCCTTTTATTTTTGTATAATCCTGAGTTGATGGAGTGAGGACAGATAAGGAACCAACATTAAGCACACCGCTTGAACCGACAACCATACCGTTAGGAGATACAAAGATTGCATGCCCGTTAACGAAATTACCATCTCGCATTGCATTAACAATACCATTAATATTAATTGTGTTGTCGACGAAATTCACAAACTTTGAAACATTTTCTGCACCATACTTAAAAATAAGGTTAGCGATATCACCTTCAGACAAGTTGAAATTCTCATAATGCCTAAAACCTGTACTGCCGAAAATATCTTCGGGTTTAATATTATATATACCATTGTTACCGGTAACGCCTGTGATATCAGTAGGCAATCCTGCACCAAAAGCGGCAGTTGATACCAATGATACGGACAACAATGCAACGATAACACGTTTACTTTTTGCGGTTTGAGTAAGTCGCAACATAGCAATATCCCTTTCCAGTTTCTCAATTATATCCTTAGAGCATGCTTTATATTACTACAAACATATAACTGTATCACTAAAGGAAAAGATATATTGCAAATTTATTACATTTACTTAACATTAACGACTGCTTATGAGTTCTGCACGTTTCAATAACAAACTTAAGAACAATAATCTGTTAGCATTATATTCACTAAGATTTACAAACTGCGTACCTGCTCTATTATCAGTAGCTGTAACCACCTGAACGTTTGCATTAATTTTAAGTCTTGAATATTGAAGTTTCACCGGGATAATTTCACCGACTTTCAGAGAATTGTGATGTGTAACAGCTATACCGCCTCTTGAAATGTCAATAATAGAATCTATTTTCCCGCCATTATTATCCAAAAGTTTAACAGCCTTATCAGTATTATTAACACTAAAACGTATGTACTGACGTTTATCAATTGATGGAATAGAATCGGAAACTTCCTTTTGTCTAATCCATGTTTTGTAATCTACGTCATTTCTCGTAATAGTAGGTTCTGTAGAACCTGTTGTCTGAGTAGGACTAGTCGAAGCTGTAGGCGTTGTATCGCCCGTTGGCATTGTATCACCAGTAGGCGTTGTATCGCCAGTTGGAGATGTAACACCAGTTAGAGATGTATCAACAGATATGGTATTATAGTCGGATTTAGGAGTATAAAATGTAGTAGAAGTTTAAAAAGTGGTAG
>USHE01000111.1 GCA_900554385.1 uncultured bacterium
CTTTCACAGAATATCTCGGAGTAAACGGCCTTTCTCAAACCTCTGATGACAAAATTGGACGTATATCAATGTCTGATAACCCATTAGATCTGGCAATCGCAACAAAAGGCTATTTTCAAACAAGAAGCGCCGAAGGGGTAAAGCTTACTCGTGACGGTCGTTTTAAAATAGACAAAGAGGGTAATCTTTTAACTCTTGAAGATAATCAAGTCCTGTCAAATGCCGGTGTACCAATCAAATTACATGTTATACCTACAGATTTAAAAGACATCAAAATCGATGACAGCGGTTTTGTAAGCGTATACAATGAAAAAACAAGAAAAATGGAAGGCGTTGCAACAATCGGGGTTGTAGATGCGAACGGACTTCTTGTTATGGAACCCAAAGTAAAACAAGGATACAACGAATATTCAAACGTATCTCTACAAAATGAATTTATCGGAATGATGCCTATCATCAGAAACTTTGAGGCAAACAGCCAGGTTTTCATGATTCAAAACCAAAACCTTCAAAAAGTAATTAACCAGCTGGGTTCAGCGTCATAAATAAAGGATTAAGCATATGAATAACTTACAGGGAATTATCAGAAAAAGCGTCAATAACGTAACCAATCAGTGGGAAAAACTGGGTTACGTAGCAAATTCACTGGCAAATTATAACACCCACGGCTACAAGGCAGTGAGGTTCGAACAAATGCTGCAGGAAGATGGCTATCTTACAGGTGCAATAAGAACGGATTACAAACAAGGCTCTGTTCAAATTACCAGTAATCCTTTTGATGTTGCTGTTGTAGGTGCAGGCTTCATCCCTGTATTTTCTCCAAAGGGAGAAGTCGCCTATACAAGAGATGGCTCATTCAAGCAGGGTAAAGGCGGCTACTTGATGACAAATGACGACTGGATTGTCGGAAATGGCATTAAAATCCCGTCAAATTGCTACAAATTTGAAATCAAACCGGACGGAGATGTCATTGCTTTTGATAAAGTGGACGCTGTAGGTAAAAAAATCGGAAAAATTCCGCTTGTAAGATTTGATAATCCGGAAGGACTTGAGCAGGGCGATATGAATAAAATGCGTCCAACAGAAGAATCCGGTGAACCAATGCTCGTCAAAGATCACGAATGCTTTGCTCAAAACAATTTAGAAAACTCTAACATAAACATCTACGGTGCGGTAAGCGATATGCTGAGGTTAAACGCCTCAATGCTTGCCAGCACAAGAATGATGAAAGTTGTTGATGACATGTACAACAAAGCAATTAATATTAGAGAATAATAGCGAAAGGATATAAAAATGTTTTCACCAACATCAGGTGTCGGAAAAGTTGAATTAATGATGGATTTAATATCCCAAAGACAGGTGGCTCTGGGTTCAAATTTAGCAAATATGGATACTCCGGGCTATGTAAGACGTGATATTGATTTTCAGGAATATCTTGGTTCAATGGACAGTCCGCTGGAAACAAAACTTTCCCAACGCCTTGGACCTTCCGCTATAATTTCCAAACGCTATGGAGAAGAAATTAAACCGGATAAAGAACTGCTTGAACTTCAAAACAACGCTATTCTTTATACAATGGCAACAAGAAGAATGTCAAACATCATTACGGAAATGAAAACCGTAATAAATGTAGGTAAATAGGTAATTTAACAGGAGCAATACTCATGGGTATACTTGAATCAATGAACATAGGCGGACGCGCCCTTAGAACTCACGGACTTCGTCTGGATGTTCACTCAAAAAACATTGCAAACGTCGATACGCCGAATTATGTAAGACGTATTCCTGTTTTGAATGCCACAGAAGATATTTCGTTTCACGGTTTAATGAACGAAATGAAAGAAGATGTTTTTGGAGTCGGAACTCTACCTTTTTTACAGGGCGGCGTAGTATTTAACGGTTGCGTTGAAGATCCGACATTAGGAGAAAAAATTTATAAACCGGGTCACCCTGACGCAGACGAAAACGGATATATCAGAGCGTCTAACGTAAACCCTATGGTAGAAATGGCAGATGCAATCCTTGCTCAAAGAGCCTACGAAGCCAACCTTGCCTTAGTAAGTATCACAAAATCTATGGCACTTAAAGCTGTTGAAATAGGTAGATAATTTCATATAGTATAACCTTAAACCTTATCGGGTAATGAAATTTATATTTTATAAAAATAAAATATATCATCAAACGTTAAAATTTCATTATCAGAAGGTTAGGGAAACATGTTATCAAAAAACAAAGCTTTTATAATCTTTGCAATTTTATTGTGCATAGATTTGAACTCTATAGCTATTGCTGAAGAAAATTTTCTACAACAAACATCAAAATATCCTGATTTTAGTACTGAATATCTTGGCAACGACAAATTTGAAGGATTTAACAGAAAAATGTTTGCCTTTAACCAGAAATTAAACAAATATGCAGTTAGACCAATACACATTATGTGGGCGTCGATAATGCCTCAATACGGAATGGACAGAATAAAATCCGCCACAAAAAACATAGAATACCCGATAAGACTAATGAGTACTCTTTTACAAAGAGATTTCAAAGCTTCCGGAACTGAAACTTTAAGGTTTCTTGCAAACACAACCATAGGGCTTGGAGGATTGTATGATCCAGCTACAAGTCTTTTTAAAATTCAAGCAGCTGACGAAAATATGGATCAGGCTCTTTCAAAATGCAAGGTTAAATCGGGTCCATATCTGGTAGTTCCGCTGCTTGCAGGAACGACTCCCCGCGGACTTCTCGGGCGCGGACTTGATACAGCCCTAAATCCTTCATCATACATTGCAACCCCTGCAATTGCTGCGGTAAAAGCTGGAATGATGGTTAACAAAACATCGTATATGCAGCCCGTTATCAAAATGATTGAATCAAACTATGCAGATCCTTATGACATAACAAGAAAAATGTACGGTATTCAAAACTATATTCAATGTGAAAATCTGGATAGAAAAGATGTACTTGAAGCTTCCGGAAAAATCATAGAGGAAGACGAACTTGTTCTTGATGAAACAGAACTTGCAGACGCAGAAATTAACATTACAAACCAACCGGCAGAAACACAGCAAGAAGAACTAAGCATCCGTGAAATTGCGCAATGCGGAGATAAAATTGACGATATCATACTAAACACCTACAACAATCAAAATTCTAAATTAATGGCAGACATGGTTTTATTTGACTACAACCCGCAGTGTCCTGTTGTTGATTCAATGAGAACTGCTTTATTTGATTTACCGGGAATAAACGATTCAATATGGAATGAATTGTCATTATGGAACAGATGTTTCAGTAAAAAAATAAAGACATCTCAGGTTAATATTATCCCGCAAAGAGATGATTACAAATTCCGCTATATTCTACAAAAAGAAAAGACCTCTCCGCTTGCAATAATTTATCCGTCCATAGGAGAAGGGATAACGTCACACCATTCCGTCGTGCTTGCCAAACTTTTTTATGAAGCAGGATATTCTGTAATCATTCAGGGCAGCAATTTTCAGTGGGAATTTGTAAAAAGTATGCCTGAAGATTACAGACCGGGAATTCCATCTAATGACGCAGATTATTTAAAAACTGTAACAGGAAAAATTATCACAAAACTTCAGGATAAGCATAACTGTCATTTCGAAAATAAAGTAGTTATAGGAACATCTTTCGGTGCAATTGCAACCCTTTTCCTTGCGGATAAAGAATACAAAAATCCAACGCTCGGAATTACAAAATACATCTCAATAAACCCGCCAATAGAACTTTTATACGCAATGAAGCAGATAGACAAAAATACTGCAGAATGGAACAAAAATCCTTCTGACTTAAAACACCGAACAGCTATTACTGCGGCAAAAATTATCCAAATTGCCCAGACTAAAGGGTTTAGTGAAGAAGATATCAAAACCATATCTTTTACGGAAGATGAGGGCAAACTAATCACCGGATTTATTATGCATCAAAAACTGTCTGATTTGGTATTCACACTGGAAAACACCTCGAAATGCAGAAGAACAGATATCTATAAAACACTAAATAACATAACATATAAAGATTACGCAGAAAAATATTTACTAAAAGATAACTACCTAAATTTTGAGGATATGGATTTTGACACAAGCTTATATTCAATCACGGATTACCTTAAAAACAATAATAATTACAAAATATACCACACACTTGACGATTATCTTGTAAACCACAAACAGCTAAAAGATTTAAAGCAAATTTCTAAAGATAAATTAGTATTAATAGACCACGGAGCGCACCTTGGATTTTTATATAGAGAAGAATTTATAGAAGAAATAAAAAAAGATATTGCCCTGGATAAGCTTGCCACATCAAATCCTTAGAATACTGTAAAATTTTTGTATTATAATTTGATATTATGAACAAAGATGATGTAGTAAAAGCCTGTCTTATAACAAAAGATGCAATCGAAACATATCCATTTAAAGATAAAACATACAGTGAGTATGCCGTAATTAGACATAAAAGTAATAACAAATGGTTTGCACTAGTGTTTCATCTTGAGGGTGAATTATATTTAAACCTGAAATGCACGCCCTTAGACGGAGCAATACTAAGAGATAATTATGATTTTATAACTCCTGCATGGCACATGAATAAAGCGCACTGGATAAAAGTTGAGGTAAATAAATGTCCATCGGACTTATTAAAAAATCTTATCACCGCAAGCTATAAACTGACAGAAGCAAAAAGGCGCATTAAGTAATTGAGGGTTAAAACGCAGGAATGCAGTAGTAGCCGGCAAGCTTCTCGCTGCTTCGTAGATTTGATGATAAACTCAATAATATCAACAGCGACATTATAGCCGCTTCTTTTTAATTATGTCGTAGACAGAACTTATCTTGGACGCTAGCAATTAACTGCAATTCAATGTTTTGTTTTCTTGATTTTATCACTCCATACAAAAACACTCCAGCCTCACCCGCAAAACAGATTAAAGCCCTCACAAATCTTCAAATAAAAAAGACGATAACAAATGTCATCGTCTTTTTTATGGTGTCGTAGGCGGGACTTGAACCCGCACGGATCTCTCCACACGCCCCTCAAACGTGCGCGTATACCATTCCGCCACTACGACTTATATTAATTTTTATTCAATTTTCAAAATTTTTGTTTTGTCTGCGTGGCGGATGTTGACTTCCGTCAACCCTCTCTGAAAACGATACTTAATCGTTTTCTTTCGGCAGAGTGCCACTACGACTTAATCTTTATTTTTATTTAATTTTCAATTCGTCCACACTGCATATATTGATTTTCATCAACACCAACGAAGCTAATCCCACTCTACCATAAACCCTTTTCTAAATCAAGATTTTTATTCATAAAAAAATCTCCGCATTGATATACGGAGATTTCTTTCTTTCTTAATTAATTAATGACTAATACCACGAACAAGCATCGCCTTTGCATAATTTACTGTCAAGACTTGTAATATAATCTTCTTTAGTCATTTCATACGTCACTGGCGTTATAGAAATTTTATTATTTCGAACCGCTGCAATATCCGTATTGGCATCACTAGGTTCATTTGTTAACTCACCAGCCATCCAGTAATAAACCTTTCCTCTCGGATCTACTCGTTTTTCATAAGTATTCGTAAACATCTTGCTTCCGAGTTCTGTTATCGCAATACCTGCAATATCGTCCGCATCCAATGCCGGAACATTCACATTTAAAATAGACTTCGCTGGAAACGGAAATCCATCAATTTTACGAAGCAACGCATTTACAAACTTACCGGTATACAAAAAATCATCGTAATCTGCCTGCATGCTTGCCAATGAAACCGCAATACTTGGAATTCCCATCATGGCACCTTCCATTGCACAGCTCACAGTTCCAGAATACTTATTATCAGTCCCGAGGTTGGGACTTTGTTTAATTCCGGTAATTACAATATCTGGCTGTTCT
>USHE01000112.1 GCA_900554385.1 uncultured bacterium
CAACGAATTGGCAAGCATGATGGATGTTTCCGTAACGCAGGTTATTGCTACTTGTATGAGTATCGGTATCATGGTTTCTATCAATCAGCGTCTGGATGCTGAAACCATTAATCTGGTGGCGGATGAATTCGGATACAAGACTGAATATGTCAGTTCGGAAGTGGCACAGGCCATTGTAGAGGAAGAAGATGCCGAAGAAGATCTGGAACCGCGTGCGCCGATTGTTACCGTCATGGGTCACGTAGACCACGGTAAAACAACATTGCTCGACAGTATTCGTGCTTCAAAACATAAAATTGTATCAACCGAAGTCGGCGGAATTACACAATCCATTGGTGCATATACAGTATATCTTGATAACAAACAAGAAAAGAAAATCGTATTTGTCGACACACCTGGTCACGAAGCCTTTACAGAAATGAGAGCGCGCGGAGCAAAAGCTACAGATATCGCAATTCTTGTAGTCGCAGCCGACGACGGAATTATGCCTCAGACAATTGAAGCTATTAACCACGCAAAAGCAGCGGAAGTTCCGATTATTGTAGCAGTTAATAAAGTTGATAAGCCGAGCGCAAATCCTGATAGAATTTTACAGCAATTAACCGAACACGGTCTTGTTCCGGAAGAATGGGGCGGGCATACAATTACCGTAAAAGTTTCAGCCCTTCAAGGGACAGGTATTGATGAACTTCTTGAATACATCTTGCTTGTTGCTGATGTTCAAGACTTAAAAGCAAATCCAAAAGCAGAAGCATCAGGCGTTGTAATTGAAGCAAACTTAGACAAAGGTAAAGGACCTGTAGCAACCCTGCTTGTACAAAACGGAACTTTACGTATAGGAAACTGCGTTGTTGTAGGAACTGCCTGCGGACGAGTCAGAGCCTTGCTTTCAGATAGCGGAGAAAAAATACAAAAAGCTGAACCGTCAACACCTGTTGAAATTCTGGGTTTAACAGAAGTACCGCAAGCCGGTGACAGATTTGAAGTTGTTAAAAATGAAAAAGAAATGAAAGCAATTGTTGAAAAACGCCGCGAAAAAGAACGTGACAAACGTTTAGAAGCAATGCTTCCTGCCCATATCAGACGTGAAGCTGTAGCAGGAGATGACGACATTCCTCAATTGAACTTAATCATAAAAGCAAACACACATGGTTCAGCAGAAGCAGTATCACAAGCAATTGCACAGCTTGAATCAAAAGAAATCAAAACAAAAATTATCCACGTAGGTGTCGGTGATATTTCAGAAGCTGATGTAATGCTGGCATCAGCATCAGGGGCATTAATCCTCGGATTTACGGTAAAAATCGATAATAATGCATCTGCGGCAGCAGACAGAGAAGGTGTCACCGTAAAAACATACGATATTATTTACCAAATACTTGAGGATATGGAAAAAACAATGCTTTCACTTCTTCAACCGGAAATCAAACAGGTTGAACTTGGTAAAGCTGAAGTTAGACAGGTATATACTATCGGTAAAACAACAAGAAATGCCGGCTGTTACGTAACAGAAGGTAAGATTGTAAGAAGCAAAGCGGCAGTATTGGTACGTGACGGCAAAGAAATCTTTAAGGGTGCAATTGACCAATTAAAACGATTTAAAGATGACGTTAAAGAAGTTGCACAAGGGTTTGAATGCGGTATATCGTTTGCGAAATGGAATGATATTCAAGAAGGCGATATAATAGAAGTATCGACAACCGAAGAAATCGAACGCGACAGCTTATAATTTATAAGGATAATCGTCTTTAAATTCCCAATTATCATATTCAAGGAGACCTGTACAATAATAAGGAATTTGCTTACACTTATTTAGAGCTTCATCTCGTGTTAATACACCATTTTTTGCAGTACAAAAAGTTTTTTTTGAACTGCCACAGCGGTTTAATTTCTCATTTTCTGCAAAACAAAAGTAGAATGTGAACTGGTCTTTAGCAAAAGTATTAGGCAGTTTATTGCCATTACTATCAAAGATAACATCCATGCAGCCTCCATTATTCAATGAAAAGCTAGAGCCATCCGCAAGAAATATTCTTGTTTCTGTTCCACTTTTAGTTCCATCCTCTTGGATAATACTTCTCCCATCAATTATCTCAACATATTTAAAATATGGAGCTAGATATTTTAGAAAAAATTCTTTTGAGACTTTTCCCTGCATATCATAATCAGACGAACTAGCTGGTTTAATCCAACTACTAACTTCCCCATTGACAGCTTCACTCATAACGATTGCCTGTTGTATTGAAGAATAAAATTTTTTTAATCTTGATGCAGTTTCAACTTTTTTATAATGTCCTATTACAGCAGGTAAAGTTAACGAAGCCATTATTCCAATAATACCCAAAGTTATTAGAACCTCGGCAAGAGTAAATCCTTTTTTCATAAATTAGCAACTTCCTTTCTAATGTAAATACTTGTTAAATATATTTAATATATTATGAATTATATTCATGATTATAACATATTTTCATAATTTATCAACATAAATTATATAATTAGTATTATGGACATACGTGATGAAGTAAAAATAATGCTAACGTCAAAAAGAATGTCAATGACAGAATTGGCTAAACGGATGACAGAATTATCCGGTAAACATTACTCACAAAGCTTAATATCCCACAAATTAAAAAGCGAATCTTTACGCTATTCGGAAATGAAATTAATCTGCAAAATTCTCGGTTACAGAATTTATATTGACTTTGACGAAATCCGTCTGGGGCGTTAAATTTTATTATTTTATGTTATAATCACAATACAAGGAGATGATTATGACCTTAAGAAACGAACGTGTAAGAAAAGAACTAATGAGAGATATCTCAGAAATTTTACAAAAAGAAATCCGCGGATTAGCAGGTGTGGTTTCTGTTGTTGATATTGAAGTATCACACGATAACTCATTTGCAAAAGTTATCTATAGTGTTCTGGGTTCGGAAGAACAAGTTGCAAAAACCAAAGAAATCATTGAACGCAGCACACCAAAAATAAGATTTGAAGTCGGGAAACGCATAAGATTACGTCTTACACCAGAACTTAAATTTGTATACACAGATTCACTGGAAAAAGGCTCAAGAGTTAGCGAAATCATTGACAAAATTTCCAGAGGAGAACTGTAGAAAAAGATGTTCGGCTTTATAAACATCTATAAACCTAAAGGAATGACATCTCACGATGTTGTATCTGTTTTGCGCAGAATAACAAAAATAAAACAGATAGGTCACACAGGAACACTAGATCCTTTTGCCGAGGGGGTTTTGCCTATTTGTATAGGAAAAGCAACCCGCCTTATCGAATACCTTGAGGATGAAAAAGAATACCTTGCAACTGTTCAATTCGGAACAGCGACAACCACATACGATCCTGAAGGAGAAATCACATCTACATCTGATAAAAAAATATCAAAAGAAGAACTTTTACAAGAACTTGAAAACTTCCGCGGGGAAATTTCACAACTTCCACCTATTTATTCTGCGATAAAAATTAAAGGGAAAAAATTATACGAATATGCAAGGAAAGGTGAAACTGTAAAAATACAGCCTCGCAAAGTTTTTATATCAAAACTTGAACTAAAAAATTTCGATGAAACCAACCAAACCGCAGAACTTTTAATTGGCTGCTCCAAAGGAACATATATCCGCTCAATAGCACACGATTTAGGACAAAACCTAAAATGCGGAGGACATCTGACAAAATTGGTCCGCACAAAAGCCGGTAAATTTACAATAGACAACACAAATCCGCTGGATAATCTTAATGTACCTGAAAGCCTTATAAATCCACTTAATATGCTCTCACTGCCTCAAATAGAACTGACAAAAACTCAGCACGAAAAAATTCTGCACGGACAACAAATCGAAAACAATTCAAATTTTGCAGATTTTGTAATTTTGATTTATAATAATGCAATAAGTGCAGTAGGCTTCGCCGATGCGAACAAAATTGCGGTTAAGAAAGTGTTTGAGTAATGAAAAAATTCTTGATAAGTCTTGGAATTGTGACAATAACAGCATTAGCTGCAAATGCAAGATGCGATGAAACATTTATCTGTCCTTCCGAAATGCATTTGTCCGGAAGATTTTCGAGAGGACTGAGTGCAATTACAGGCTCAAACTTTCTTGCCACAAAAACAGTCGAATCTATTTTAAAAAATCAAATTAAAAAAGAAGCCAAAGGAAATTTTGATGTAAATCTGCAATCTTACAGCCTGCCGGACTTAAAAGCAGGACGATTTAAGTCACTTGAAATCACCGGAGAAAATGTTGTTGCGGATAATATCTACCTTTCAAGATTAACCCTAAAAACTCTATGCGACTATAACTATATCTCCTACAACGCAAAAAATAAAACAGCCATTTTCAAAGAAGATTTCGGCATGGCTTTTTCAACTTCAATTACAGAAGAAGATTTGAATAATACCATGAACTCAAACGGCTATAAAGAACTCATAGCTGAAATAAATTCCATAGGGAAAAATTATAACCTGTTTAAAATATCCGAAGCAAAAGCAGAATTTAAAGATAATAAATTTTTGTATGTATTCAAAGTAGTAATCCCAATTCTGAACCTGAAACAAAATATTGTAATAAGCTCGGATATAAATGTATCAAACGGCAGACTCTATCTCTATAATACAAAAATCATCAATGACATCTTTTCTGTAGATTTGAGCCAAATGTCGTATATTATGAATAATCTTAACCCGCTAAACTTTTCTCTAAATGTACTAAAAAACAAATACGGAACACTAACTGTAAAAAATGCGGTAATAAAAGATAACAGAATTGACATAGATGGTACAATTATAGTATTAAAAGATATGGTAACCCAAAATAAGGAATAAAAAAATGAGAGCAGATCAAAAAGTATTTCTAGGATTGTTAGGTGTTGCAATGGTAGCAACATCAGTATTTTTGGGATTAAAACTACTTACACCCGCAGATACAACGACCGAAATTCCAGGCGCAGTAAAAGAACCTCCGGTCGCAACTCAACCTGTTGAAAGACCCGATGAACCTGAACAGCCAAAACCTAAAGAATACGTTGATATAGTGTTCATCGGTCAAAATGATAACCATGAAGAAGTCTATAAAATAGTAAAACGTGAATATGATCAGGATATAGACGGCTCAAAACTAAAATACGCAATCAGTTCTCTGATTTTAGGACCAAAACAAGGAGAAAAAGCCAAAGGAGTATATTCAGAAATTCCAAGCGGCACCGAAATTCTAGGCGTTCAGGAGCGTCCTGATAAAGTCATAATAAACCTTTCTTCCCAATTTGAATTCGGCGGAGGCACTGACAGCGTATATAAACGCCTTTACCAGTTAATCAAAACCGCAAGAAAAAATACCGAAAAACCTGTTTATTTATACATAAACGGTCAGCAAGCTGACGTTATAGGCGGTGACGGCATTATGATAACACAACCCTTAAGTGACAGTTCATTAGGCGGATAGACAATTGGAAAAAGACTTAGACTATTACTTGAACCTTGATTGGACACTAATTGAGGGTGAAGATTTGGATTTTGAAGGGAAACCCTATCATTACATAATGATAGAAGAAATTCCCAGTTTTTGTTTTTGCGCAAAAACACCAGAAAAAGCACGCGAAAATAACAAAAAACAACTACGGTTAAATTTAAATGTAATGCTCGAAAGCAACGAACATATCAGAGAACCCGGAGATGAAGACGAAGAACCCGATTGGGAAAGTTTGTGTCCATAAAAAAGAGGAGGAAAAACGTGGGAAACTCAATTATAGCCTCAAAATTTAGAAAGGGGGGGGGAAGAACAAAAAAAAAATTTGAATTTACTATTGGTTATTTAGCCGGCTACTTTTCAGAATTTAATAATATGATTTTAGCAATAATAAAATA
>USHE01000113.1 GCA_900554385.1 uncultured bacterium
TTTACGCAATCCCCAGGCGTTCCTGTTGTTACCCACGTTCTCTTTGCGCCTGTAATTGTTTCCAACTCCTCAACCCTTAACGGAGTATGCAGAGTTAAAGAATGTCCTGCAGCACTACGCTCCCTATCAGGGGCTACAACATACACGTCATGATCCTCTGCAAGTGCCTTTGTTAACACTCTAATTCCGTTTGCTGCAATTCCGTCATCGTTTGAAATTAATACTTTCATATATCTCCTTTAATAAACTGACACTCTCTTTACCTTTATAATATTATTATACCCATTTTTCTAACAATTTATACATGTTTCTTTATGAAGTTTTGTAAACAAATATAATGTTAATAGATTAAATATAGCAATTTTATATACTAATAATTTTTTATATATATGTAACACGAGGAAAGCTTAAATTCGAGGAATCAAAACGAGATTTAAGCACACACACTACACTTCACACTATTTGAGGAATGAATCAAAAGTTTATTCCAAAAGCCTCCGAAAGGGGGCTTTTTTTTGGGTGGCAAAGCCACCTTCTACATTCTGGAACGGCTATTGTATTAGCACTTTTTAAAACTTTTTTAACATTCTTCGGTTACTGTATTTGCGTTTTACCTGAAACCGCTTTTACGATAATCCTGAAACTTAACGCTTTTGTTTAGGCAAAGCCACCTTCTACACACTGGAACGATTATTTTAATGGTGTTTTCTGCAAACCCAAAATACCCCTAATTTTGGATTCACTAACAAACTATTCCAAAACACAAACCTATAAACTTTATTTATTAACAGTCAAAAGAATTTCAGCAAGCTTACGTCCGCCTCGTCTATCTTTGAACGGAATTTCTTTTTTGGTTTTTTCAGGGACAAACTCAGACTTCTGATAATTTATTAAAAATTTCATAAATTCAGGGCTAAACATTTATTCTCCTTTTCACACTACCTAATCAAAATAATAAACTACTACTTCGTACATATATATAAAACCACAAAATTTAAAGAAATTGCGTTTTCTTAATAAAAGTTTTACATATTTTAACTGCTCGTAACATTATGGTATAATAATAGTGCGATTATTATTTAAGGGAAATTTATGAAACAATCATCTATTATTGATATAATCTCTCCGGTTATGGTTGGTCCGTCAAGTTCTCACACGGCAGGAGCTGTAAGATTAGGACTTTTGGCAAGAAATGTTTATGACGCAAAACCGGACAAAGTAACATTTAGGCTTTACAATTCTTACGCAAATACAGGCAAAGGACATGGTACCGATAAAGGACTGCTTGCAGGACTTTTAGGACTTTCTGTAGACGACACATGGATTAAAGATATTTTCAATCTTGATATTGCGAAACAATTTGAATATAAATTTGAGTACGTAGAAGATTTTAACAGACACCCAAACGCTGTAGATTTTATATTTGAAGGCATGCATAGTATGAAAATCTCGGGAGATTCTATAGGTGCGGGAGAGGTTATTATCAGAAAAATAAATGACTTTTCTGTTAAATTTACAGGAAAATACAACACACTTCTTATTGTCTATAAAGATGTTCCAAATATGATTGCAAGAGTAACAAACTCAATACACGTAAATATTGCATCTTTAAATTGCGACAGAAACGCTAAAGGGGAAGAAGCCTCAATGTGCATCTGCCTTGACGGGGATATTGATAGAAAAGTTATTGATTTTCTCGGACTTATAGAAAATATTTATATGATTAGATATATTAAAAAACTGGAAAGCTAATATGGATAAAAACATCACAACATTTGAAGAATTATACAACATTTGTATAAAACATAATAAAGAAATCTGGCAAATTGCCCAGCAACGAGAAGCTGAACAAGCAGAAATCAGCATTGATGACTTTAGAAAAATTGTTAAAAGGAGTTTGGATGCAATGAAAGATGCAATCCAAAACGGATTAAACAGTAAAGAGATGTCAATGAGCGGAATGTGCGGTGATGATTGCTTTAAGCTGCAAGAATTTTTCCACAAACAGCCTGCACTTTTAGGCAGCACATTTGAAAGGATTACAACCTATGCACTTGCTACGGTTGAAGAAAACCTGCGTATGGGGAAAATTGTAGCCTGTCCTACAGCCGGTTCGTGTGCTATCGTTCCGTCAGTTCTGCTCGGAGTAAGCGATGAAATGAAGATTGACGAAGAAACTCAGTTGAACGCATTAATTACTGCAGGCGAAGTAGGGCGGATTATTTCAAATAAAGTTGCACTTGCTGGAGCAGTTGCAGGCTGTCAGGCTGAATGCGGTGTTGCTTCAGCTATGAGCGCGGCGGCTTTAACTCAAATTCTCGGAGGTAACCTTGAGCAGATACTTAATGCAATGGCACTTGCAATGAAAAATCTCTTAGGTTTAACTTGTGACCCGGTCTGCGGACTTGTTGAAATCCCTTGCGTAAAAAGAAACCCGTTCCTTGCAATTCATGCGGTTACTGCAAGTGAACTTGCTCTTGCCGGAATTCAATCAAAAATTCCGCCAGATGAAGTCATTGATGCCCTTGAACAAACAGGGAAACTTATGTCGCCAACACTTAAAGAAAGTTCTCAGGCTGGACTTGCTAAAACCAAAACGGCGATTGAACTTGAAAAAAAATTATTAAATTAACTAAATTTTTTTAATTTTGTATCATCATTACAGCGACATTAACAAGACTATAGAGGTTTTTACAGATTTATGTAAAGTTATGTAACAAAACAAAAATTTTCACGCATTTTTATGGAAATGAAATACTTTATATATATACATGAGATATGAAGTATTAATTTTGAAACATAAGGAGCATTCAAATGGGTGAATATAGCGTACAGGCAATTGGATCCAGAAGAACCGACGGAACAGATTTAAAAAAACAGAAATTACAATTTGCAGACGGATTTAATGCATTTTACAGCAGACTAAAATCAGGTGAAGGCTTATTTACATTTATGCGTGCACAAGGCGCAGGCAATGTACAAGCTTATGACGGCAACCAAGGCTATGGGGCTGCAAACTTATAAGTTTTGCAAAATTAATTTTTTGAGATAAAATAGTCCTTGAAAAAAGTAAAGGACTATTTTTTATGTTATTAACAGCAGATATAGGAAATACAAATATTACACTTGGCTTGTTTGAAGAAAGCGCGCTGGTTGAAGAATTCCGCCTTGCTTCGGATAAAGATTTATCTCTTGAGGAATACGAAGTGTTATTGAAATCATTATTCTGCAATTACAATATTGATGGGTGTATAATTTCGTCTGTCGTAGAAGAATTAAATAACAAATTTAAATCAGCCCTGATAAATGTTTTTAAAGTTGAGCCTATCTTTTTATCAGCAAAAATTAATACAGGGGTAAAAATAAAAATGCCTAATCTGGATGAAGTTGGTGCTGATAGGATAGCAAACGCCGCCGGAGCATATATTCTATACAAACATCCAGTAATAGTAATTGATTTTGGCACAGCCACCACTTTTGATATAGTAAACCCGCAAGGAGAATTTATTGGTGGCGTTATTGCTCCCGGAATTAATTTACAGCTAAAAACACTGAATAAATTCACCTCAAAACTTCCCAGAATTGACGCAGCTGTTTCACCGTCTGCAATCGGGAATAACACTGTAGATGCCATATTATCAGGAGTAATCAGAGGTTGTGCCTGTATGATAGACGGGTTAGTCGAGCAATGCGAAAAAGAGCTTGGCGAAAAAGCTGTAATTGTTGCTACCGGGGGATATTCAGCTTACATTTCTGAATATATGAAGCGACCTTTCGACTTCATCAATCCAACATTAACCTTAGAAGGTTTGCGTCACCTCTACAACATCAACAAACTTGTTGAAGTATAAAATTTATTTACATTTAGTTTTGCCGTTAAAATCTAAATCACTACAATGCAAGTAATCCATGTTTCCATTCATAATAATCCAAGCAGTACACCTTGAGTTGTTTTTGCCTGTTACACATTGTTCTTTAAATACACTATTACTTCCACCTACAGGTTCAATCCGATTTTTTCTGATATAAAAAGCAAAGCCATATTTACTTACTGTTTTAGTCTTTTTATTAGAATATAAAGGTTTTCCATTTGTAGTAATATAAAAATCCCCGCAATATGATTTGTCATTAACACAATTGGAAGGTTCAAGATATACCCCAACGATAGCAACACCATCTGCTAAAACAAATCCTAAACTCGCATCTTTCGATTGATTTTTAATACCTTGATTTTTAACTGATTTCAAATAAGGTTTTAATATTGAAATAAATTTATCACTTTGTTTTAAAGCATCTTCGGAATATACACTATTTCCTTCGTCATCAGTATCAAAAGTTGAATTGTTTAATCCCCATGTATCAATAGTTCCATTATCCAAAATAGCTCTGGAGTACGCTTGAGAAAATATACTATAAAACTTTTTCACTTTCGCAACAGTTTCCTGTTCTTTATAATAGTGTACAAGCATCGGCAATGTCATTGCAGCTATCACTCCAATGACCCCTAACGTAATTAATACCTCAGCAAGAGTAAAGGCTCGTTTCATATAATTACACCTCCATTATTCAATTATAATTGAATACCATTATTTGTCAATACAAAAATATATCAATAATTTGCAATAATATTGATATGAATAAAAAAGATGTACTAAAACAAATTGGCAAAAATATTCAAAACGTACGAAAACAACAAGGCTACACTCAAGAAACTTTTTCTGAATTAATGAATGTTTCTTGGAGTTATGTTGCAAAAATAGAAGCAGGGATACTAAATTTATCTATAGGGAAACTGGTAGAACTCGCCAATTACCTTAATGTAGATGTAAGCGAATTATTAAAAATAAAATACTAAATATTATATGAGAATTGCAAAAAATTACCCATAAGGTTTTCATTCCAGACCTGCACATCATCAGGAACGTCAAGCACAGCAGGTGTAAAGTTCCAAATATTTTTTATGTTTGCCTCGACCAAAAAATCAGCAGTAACCTGCGCGAATTCACGAGGAACTGTTAATATTGCAATATCAATATTTGATTTTCTCGTTAAATTAGGAAGCTTCGCAATATCTAAAATCACTTTATGATTTACCGTGCCGCCAATTTTACTTTTATCATTATCAAACATAGCAACAATATTCAAACCATAATTTGAAAAATTATCGTACTTAGCAAGAGCCATCCCGAGATTACCGGCTCCGATTATAAACGCATTTTTTGTTTTTGAAAACCCCAGAGTAAGTTCGATTGATTTTTTTAATTCTTTGACAATATATCCGACACGGCTTTTGCCTGAATTATTTAACAAATTAATATCTTTTCTGACCTGTGAGTCATCAATTTTAAGCAATCCTGCAATCTGTTTACTTGAAATAAACTCCATATTATTGTTAATATAATCATCTAATATACAATGATATAACGTTAATCTATTTATAACCTTGTCAGAAATTTTCTTATCCATAAAAAAATTATACAATAAAAAAGGACGGAAAAGAACTTTCCGTCCTATGCATGTTAACTCTATATTGAATTATTTTTTCAGGGTTGCCGTCCAATATATGGACAACATCTTAATCTTATTTTGTCTGTACTGCAATCTCGTGCTGAGCGACTTTTCAAACAATCGTTCCAGAGTAGTGCTGTAACTCAGTTATGCTCACCGTGCGGTTGGTTGATTGTTGTGACAAAGCGGTTTCGTGACCAGCGGTTTGTCTTTTGTCGTGCCTCTTTTGCAGTTTCGTGCTAAGCGGCATTTACCAACAACCGTTCCAGTGTAGTGATGTAACTCAGTTACTACTTGCCGGCACCGTAAAGAACTGCTTCTGCTGCTCTTGTTGCAGGAAGAACTGT
>USHE01000114.1 GCA_900554385.1 uncultured bacterium
TACTAAAGACGGAGTATTTTTTGTATACTCTGTATTATGCTTATCGCCTGAGAAATGAATAGGACTAAATTTTGTATTACCTTCAGTATCCGAAACAACATTAAAGTGTTTGCTTGTAAAACTCCAACTGTTATTGAAAGTTCTAGAACCTTCTTCGTTCAACTCGATAATAGAAAATTCGAGATAAGCCTGTGGTTGTTTTTTGTCACTGGTTTCTATAAATTCTTTAATCATATCGATTTGTTGAGCAGAACCGCCAACTATATTAACGGTACCAAGCTGTGTATAATAAGCAACAGACAAGCTGCCCAAAGCTAAAGCTGACGCACCTTCTCCACCGCCGGCATCTCCTGAAACTGTACAAGCTACAGTACCTTCACCAAGAACAATTCCGTCGCCGCTGCTTGAAGAAGATGCCGCACCGGTCATAACACCTGCCGCACCACCGGTCGAACTTCCGCCGCCTGCACTAGGAAGCAGCAAATCACAAATCATAGTTGCCATAGCTTCCGGAGTTGTATGGTTTACCTTAAAGGATGTTGTTATAGGTTTTTTATCAAATTGTTCAACAATCTTTCTTGCAATATCTATATTTTCTTTTGAACCAAATATAATCAACTCGTTTGTTGCAGGGTTAGTTGTAACCATACTTACAGAAGAAAGCCCGGATCTTTTAACACCAAAAATATTTGAATTCAAAAATTCGGCAATAGCAGCAGCGTTGACATATTTAACAGGCAATACGGTCATTGGCTGTTTTGCAACATTGGTTTTATCACCAGGAGTTGTAATGATAAGCGTATTATCTTCTAATACGTAGTTCAAATCTGAAGATTCCAATACCATATTAAATGCTGAATTTAGCGGTACATTTACTAAATCCATTGTTATTGTACCGTTTACATTTGCCTTAAATATAATATTTAATCCGGCTTTATCGGCAAACATACGCAAGACCTGCTTAACATCAGAATCTCTCAAACTCAAATTTATAGGGATATTACGATCAGTTATGCTAATCTTCCCATACAAATCCAATACTGAAGGTTCAACACCTCTCAATACCGGTCTATCACTTGTATAACCCTCAGTGCTACTAAATGACAAGAGGTTTTTCAAATCTCTTGCACCGGCAATTGTCATTGTATTTGATAATGCAAATGCTAACAAAATCATTGTAGTAGATATTTTTTTAACCGTATTTTTCATTGCTGCTCCTGCTTATTTAAGTTTATTTCTTTATATTTCCTGCTCCGCCGAACTTACTTGATAAATTCGAAACTTCATTGTAATTAAGCCCCTCATCTTTTGCTATAAGTTCGCCGACCCCGGCCTTATAGACATTTGAGCCTAGCTGAACCGTAACTGTTTTTGGACTTATTGCTAATATTTTATACCCGTTTATTACATCACCGGATCTGACCAGATAATCCGTATTTTCAATATTAATTATTGCAGACGGATTATACTTATCAAACATTATACCTGAGATTTTAGTAGTGACAATTTTAGAAGCATCACTATCTTTTTCAGAACCTGATGGAGGGTCTGGTAAATCAAACTTAGGCAACTCATTCTTTTGAACAACAGTCTGCGCTGAAGAATCGTTTGTAGGCACAAAAGGATTAGCTCTACCAACAGAATCCAAACTAAGTGAAACCATTTTATCATTACCTGAATCTGTTTCAATATCAACGACATTCCCAACAGCGCCAGGCGTTTCTGAAGGAATATTTATACCAGCCTGTCCGGCTTCCGGAACATCAGCACCTTCGATAGGAGCCTGCGGCATATCAGCCTCGCCTGCGGTATCAGTATTTCCGCCGGCACAACCTGTCATTGTAAACATTAGCCCGACAAACAATATTGACAACAATAATGTTCCAATTTTCTTTTGTAAAACTATTCCCTTATTAATCATACCTGTATTCTGTTCCACTCTCTTTACGTTAATACTTATAAGTTACATTTTGATTATATAAAAATATCTTTATTTGTGTATCAATTATTTAGTGTATTTAATTAGAAATTCTTTTTATTTATACACAATAATAACAAATAAAATTCTATCACACATACTAATAAAAGGCAAAAACTTATACTTTATTAAGTTTTTTTAATATTTTATCTGAAATTATTAGTAATTGCATGCATATATTCAAGAATTTCAGAAAAATAAAGTAAATCAGCATTTCCGTTCAACACGAGATCTGCTTCGCTTCGGAATGGTCTTACATACTTTTCTCCTGCGTGAGCGATATAATCCCAGTGTTTAAGAGCATTTTCAACACTTTGATTACGTTCATTGCAAGCCCTTGACATGAATCTTTCTTTTCTAATTGAATTATCTGATTCGACGTAAATTTTTACATCAAAAATATCTTTAACCTGTTCATACATAGTTGCGATACCTTCAACGACGATAATTTTTTGAGAATTTATTTGTTGAGCGTGAGGCAAAGAAACCCCTGTACCATTTGGCAAGTACATAGGTATCATCACATCGTTTCCCTCTGATAACTGCCTTAAATCTTCTTGCAAGATATCCAGCTGAAAACTTGTCGGGGCATCTACGTCATAACCATTATCCCTTAAGTTATCAAAACTTCCATATTTTTTTATAAGAGCAGAAATATCGTTAAAATAATTATCTGTACTAAGGACAGAAACCGGCATATTGAACTGTTCTATAATCTTTTTTATTTCTTTACAAATTGTAGATTTTCCTGACGCTGATTCCCCTGTAATACCAACAAGAAGTCTTTTATGCGGATTGTTAATCAAACGCTTTGAAAACCTTGTTATAAAAGCAGAATTAACATCAAGAAACACGGGATTTTCACACTTTTTATCAAACGAAAGAATTTGGCGAAACTTCGTTTGCAAATAGAATACCAGAAGCTCCCTGCCTGTACGTGAATTAAAATCGGGCTTCAGTATTTTATCTGTAGAATTTAATTCTTTATCTATTAATAATTTCATAACTTCCTTTATTGACTTTATAAAAATAAAGTATGTTTAAAATAATACACAAGAAAAAAAAAAATTGCTAGTCCATGAAAAAATTTATATCAAATGTAACATTTTTAAACAAAAAACGCACCCTCGAAAAGAAGGTGCGTTTTTAAATTATTTTTGGCTTGATTAGAAGCACAAACCTGCTTCACGAGCAGCATCAGCAAGAGCCTGAATACGTCCGTGATACAAGAAACCGCCTCTATCAAATACAACACATTCAATACCGGCTTTTTTAGCTTTTTCAGCGATAGCAGCACCGACAACTTTTGCAGCATCGATATTACCACCGTGAGGTAATTTTTCTTTAAGGTCTTTGTCAACTGAAGATGCAGAAGCCAATGTTACGTGGTTTTCATCATCAATCAATTGAGCATAAATGTGTTTTGTAGATCTATAAACTGCCAATCTAGGAAATTCTTTAGTTCCGGAGAGTTTAACTCGTATAGACTGGTGTCTTTTTTGAACTTGTGGTTTTCTTTCTTTTCTTTTAATCATTTTCTTTTGTCCTTTCTGCCCAAACCTTCTTGATTACCACAACCAAGGGTTTATACGGGCTAATTTGTTTTCCCGAAACACCGGTTAAAAACTACTTATTATTTTTTACCTGCTTTACCGGCTTTACGTCTAATGTATTCACCTTCATATTTAACACCTTTTCCTTTGTAAACTTCAGGTGGACGTTTAGATCTGATGAAAGCAGCTACATCACCAACTGTTTGTTTATTAGCACCTTTAACAGTGATTTTTGTATTTGCTTCAACTGTAATTGTAATACCTTCCGGGGGTTCAACTACAACAGGGTGTGAAAAGCCCAATGAAAGGTTAAGATTTTTACCTTCCATATTAGCACGGTAACCAACACCTTGAATTTCAAGTTTCTTTTCGAAAGCGTGTTTTACGCCGTGAACTGCATTAGCGATAAGAGTTCTTGACAAGCCGTGCAAAGAACGGGCTTCTCTTGAATCGTCAACTCTTGTTACGATAATGTGATTATCTTCAACTTTAACGTTAATTTCAGGACGAACAGCAACAACTTCTGTGCCGTTTGGACCTGTAACAGTTACTTGATGATCTTCAATTTTAACTTCCACGCCTTGTGGAATTTCGATAGGTAATTTACCGATACGTGACATTTGTTTTCTCCTTTTGGTATATTTGTAAACGATTTCAGGTCTTTCTACCAATTGCACCTGCATAAATCATTTTATACCAAAAAATCTCATTGTCAAAGCAAAATAACGTTAAATTACAAATAATTAAGAACTATTTCCACTTAAACTTAGGTTTTCCGTTTTCGTCAAATCCGTTCAGACTAACATGCTGCTGAGATTTTGCGCGTTCTACAGCTTCTGCAGCACCCGGCCAATCACGCCCTATTAAGTCATTATAAACATGTGCGCCGACTTGTTGAGAAAAACCATTGCCTGCCGTAAGCCATTCATAATCATCACCCTTGACATTTATCATTGTAACGCCGGTTCGAGGGTCTGTAAATGAACCATCCGAATTTTTAATGTAACCGCGACTTTCAAATTCAGACGAAGAACCAAATACTCCGTTCATACTGTTATGCCAAACTTCTCCTGTGCAGCTACTTACGTCATAATCTTTAGAGGCAAGCATATTTTCAAGCGGTGTTTTGCTTGCTGAACATCCCTCTGTTGAAGATGAATTTTTAAGTACATCGGCTTCTATTTTTGCTTTATCTTCGGCACTAATTCCATCTGCGCCGGCTTCTGTTTTTTTCACCAATTCAATATGCTTGTCAAGCTCATCGCCTAACTCCTTAATAGAAGAAGCCGAATCTTTTAAAGCTTCAACCTGATTTTCCATCGCTTCATATTGTGTTAAAATACCATGCTGTGTTTGAAGTTCTGAATTAAGGCGTTCATAATTTGCAGTAGTATCATCGTATGTTTGAACTGCAGTGTCATATTGTTCCTGATTTTGCTCAACCTTATCCTGCATTGTGTCACATTTTTCAGCTAAATCCTTATACTTAGATTCACTTTGTTTAAGTTTTTTCAAAACATTCGCTTTTGTTTCCTGGGCTTGCACTAAAGTTTGCTCTACCTGATTAAGTTTTGTTTGTGCTGTTTCCTGACATTGTTTTGCTTCTTCCAAGCTTGTTTGAGCCTGCTGCTTTTCTGTACGAGCCTTTGCCACAGCAGCTTTTGCAACTTGATATTGAGGGTTTGGAGTTCCGTCCTCCAGAGTTTGAGGAGTATTCGCAAGTGTTGTTTCGGCAGATTGTAACGATTGTGTTGCTGCATTAACAGATGCCTCAGCTTTTGCAACAGAAGTCTTTGCCGATGATAGTTCGTTTTGAGCTGAAGATTTATTCTTTTCTTCTGCCTTCACATTCGAACATGCCTCATCATATTCTGAATTGACAGAACTTAACTGTTCATCCATTTTATCTCTGGCTTGTATTGATGAATTCAAATTGCTTTTATTTTGTTCAAGTGAAGTTTTCGCAGTTTCGCTTTGATTTTTTGCACCATCCGCTTGAGTTTCCAGACGAGATACATTTGCCTCGGCTGTAGCTTTTTGATTTGCTAATGCGTTAAAATTTGCCTGAGCTTGAGCTAATGCCTGATTAGCCTTTACTGCTTCATTGGCAAGAGAAGGTTTCAGATTTGAACACGCCATTGATGACCAACCATTTGAAATAGCCTGACGGACATCAGTTAATACAGATGAATCAATGCTTGCATTTAAATTATTATTGAGGTTTTGCGCATAACCGGAATACTGCACTTCTGAGGATACACTTCCGCTGCCACCGCCTCCACTAAGAGTTACTCCTGATGGTGACAGAGCTTGATTAGAC
>USHE01000115.1 GCA_900554385.1 uncultured bacterium
CCCCACCCCATCCCCTCGCCGGCGGCCCGGCTGCTGAGTTTCCTCTCAGGACAAGGGTTTACAGGGTGCTGTGACCCCGAAAGCGTACTACAGTCCGCCCGTTACCCTGAACCATCACCCGCCCGTCATCCTGAACTTGTTTCAGGATCTAAAAATGCGGAAGTCGTGGAGATTGCAGAGAATAGATTCCGAATCAAGTTCGGAATGACAAACGATTCGTGTCATCCTGAACTCGTTTCAGGATCTAATTTATTACCGATTATGAGTGTGGACAAATCCACTCTCCCGCAAGGTGAGAGAAAAGTAAAGCTAAAATTTGGTTTTACTCTGGCAGAAGTCCTCATAACCCTCGGAATAATTGGAGTTGTGGCAGCGATGACGTTACCTGCACTTCTTAATGCTACTCAAGGAAAAGAGCTTGAAGCAGGTTTTAAAAAGTCTTATTCAGTGCTTTCTCAAGCTGTTCAGCGTATGCAATACGAAGAAGGTTTGTCCGGAGATTGGGAAAAGGAGTTTGGGGCTAATACTTTTCTTCCTGTATTTAGAAAGTATCTTTTAAATTATGTCAAATGTAGCGGACGAACTTGTGTGAATTCAGATTTACCACCTGATGAGGATGGATTTCATAGAGTTTCAACTTATAAAACATACAATAAATC
Source organism: uncultured bacterium (assembly GCA_900554385.1). Lineage (GTDB taxonomy): Bacteria > Cyanobacteriota > Vampirovibrionia > Gastranaerophilales > Gastranaerophilaceae > Scatousia. The sequence continues at coordinate 660 of USHE01000115.1, forward strand.
GAAAAACGTGATACTTGAGTGGTTTGATGAGGGGCAAATGGTTATGGCAGACGGTATGCTTCTTATGGTGAATAATTCATCCTTTGCTCTTAATAACCTTGTTTTAACCGTTGATGTTAACGGGATGTACAAAAAACCTAATGCTTGGGGGCATGATTTATTTTCTTTTCAGATAAAAAGCGGAAAGCTAATACCCATGGGGCATCCAAAAACAACATCTGATTGGGGAAGTTTGCCGTGTGATGTAAACAGTACTGCAAGGCATAACGGGATAGGCTGTGCATACAAGGTTTTTCAGCAGAAAGATTATTTTAAAAATTTACCGCGATAAAATAATTTATAATATTATCTATAAACTCTTTTCATTCTGGAAGTTTTTTGGTATAATGATTGAAAAGGGAGATTATTATGATATTAAATGACATCGCTGCAGAATTTTCTAAGCTTAAATCTGTCAATTCAGTTGTACTATCCGGTTCAAAAACCAGTTTGATAAATGATGATATGTCTGATTATGATGTATATGTTTATTCAAGTGAACCAATTCCTTTGGAAATTCGAGAAAAGATTATTAAAACTTTTACTGATAGGTATATCGTGGGTAATACTTTTTTTGAAGATGGAGATGAGCTGTATATTACAAAACCAAAGATGTCTGTTGATATAATGTATAGAAGCCTCGATTGGGCTTATCGGGAAATGAATAGTGTCTGGAGTAAACATAATGCCCGTCTGGGTTATACTACTGCATTTATTCATAATCTTAAAACTTCTAAAATTCTGTTTGACAGAAATTATGAGTTTGAACGGATTATTGAAGAATTAAAACTTCCTTATCCTGAAGAACTTAAGCAAAGTATTATTGATAAAAATTACCCGATGCTTAGAACTCTTGAGGGTGCGCCTTATTATAAACAAATTGAACTTGCTGTTAAGCGTGATGATATTGTAAGTCAAAATCATAGAACTGCCGCACTTCTTGCAAGTTATTTTGATATTTTGTTTGCTTTTAATGAACAAACACATCCGGGCGAAAAGAAATTAGTACAATATGCGAAAAAATATTGCCAAAAATTGCCTAACGATTTTGAACAAGATGTCACAACCGTTGTGAAATCCGTAGGAAGTCCGCAAATTCTTTCAGCTTTAACTAAGCTGTTAGATGAGTTAGATGTCTTTCTTGGCAAATAGGGATTTTATATGTTTCCATATTGCCTGTTGTGCAGCACCTGCATAGGTTGTTATTACCATTGTGAGTACAATATACAGGTAAGTCGTCTGCACCGGATTGTAAATCCAGTAAATATCGTGGTGTAGACGTTCAGTCATAGGAATTCCGTTCATTTTTAAAAATATTGCTGTGATAAGGTACATTACGAATAAGTGATTTGCCATTATGTGGTAAGTCGTTTTTCCCATATAATTTACGAATTTATTATCTTTTACATAAGGGTAGAGGACTTTTACTGTGAACAAAGACACCCAAATTCCTGTTAGAGCTGTCAGTATCGGTACAATAAGCTGGTCGTCAAATCTTGCCCATACTAGAACGTAACTCAATCCTATTCCGTGTTCAGGGTCAAAATCTCTGTTGAAAAGCCATAATACCGATTGGATTGCCACAACTGCACCTAGCCATTTTACATTTAATATGTCATATTTGTCTTCAATAAAATGTTTATAAAAATATCCAAGATATACAAAAAATACTGAAAACATTATTCTTATAAGGATTAATGAAACAGGTGTTATTGCGATAATTTTTGAAAGCGGAATTGCCGTTACGCCGAGCAGGGTAAACACAGCAAGGTGGAAAAATTTATTGTTCTTAATCTCGCGTAAAATTCTGAACAAGAATAAAAAGGTTATCATTGTCATAAATAATTGGGTTACGAACCACAACGGACAAGACAAATCAAATTGATGTCCGTTCAGGAAAGGGGTTATAAAAAAGTTTTTTTAAGTTAGAGGCATTCCCCACCATTTGCCGGTGAGTTTTGCGATTATAGCCGTCACTCCAAGGTAAAACGTGCTGTATAAAAAATACGGCAGTAATAGAGTTTTTAAGCGTTTTTCAATGAAAGAAGAAACTTCATCCAAATATTTTTCTTTGAAAAGATAACCTGATATAAAGAAAAATAATGCTAACTGAAATGAATACGGAGCAAACATTCCAAGAAGTGAAAATTCCAAATGCCCCGAAACAACAAGCAGGATTGCCAGAGCTTTCAAGACATTAACTCTATTATCAAACATAGTATAATCCCTTTCTTTTGTGATTTTAGCATAAACAATGCGTACGTAAATAAAGGAGCGGGTTATTTTTCGGGGATATACTTGATTGAAATTATTCTTTGTATTCTCTGGTCATAATAACATTGTTTTCTTCATCGTAAGCGTTCGGTCCAATCCAGTGGGCGATTAATTTTCCGGCAGGTGTAAAAACGAAGGCTTCTTCTTTTGATACCCGCAGGCTCATGTTCATCAGAAGTCCAGACGGTGTATATTTGTAGGTTTTGTAAGGATATTCTGTTGAATCCTTTTTTTCCATATAAATTAAAGTTCCGTTTTTTGAGTAGTACCAGACATAAAGAGGGATTGCGTTATACATAACGCCGTACGTTGTATCGGAGAAAAATGCCAGAACCCTGTTTGCAGGGTTTTTGTTTGCACTTAATTTATAGGTTTGATTTTCGTTGTAGTAATAATCTCTGTAAAAGGATTGCACTAAAGTCTTGTCAATTTTTTTATCGGAAAATCTCAAAAGTTCTTCGCGTGCGGAATTGACGTCATAGCTGACTCCCCCTTGCAAAACTTCAGCAAAGGCAGGGAAATGTAACATTATAATTATCAAGATTAATATAATCTTTTTCATATAATTTAATTTAATAATTTTTCTGGGTTTTGTCAATTTTTTACAGTTTGCTTAATACGTCATCGACGTGACCTTTGACTTTAACCTTTTTCCATTCGTGGAGAATTGTACCGTTTTCGTCAAGAATAAATGTTGAGCGGATAATTCCCATATATTTTTTCCCGTACATTGATTTTTCTCCCCACGCACCGAAAGCTTCTGAAAGAGTGTGTTCGGGGTCAGATAGCAATATAAAGTTAAGGCTGTGATTTTCTTTGAATTTTAAATGGCTTTTTATACTATCAGGACTTACACCGATGACAACGGCTTTTGGCGTAAGTCTTTTGAAATTGTCGCGAAAATCGCAGGCTTCTTGAGTACAGCCTGAGGTGTTGTCTTTAGGGTAGAAATATAAAACAATTTTTTGTCCTTTAAAATCGGCTAATGAAAATTCCTGTTCCAAGCCCTCGCTGTTAATTCCCTGTAATTTAATATTCAAATAGTCCATAATTATTCCTCTCTTTATGATTTTATTATAACAACAAAAGACCTGAAATGTCAGGTCTTTTGCGAAAAAGCTATTCAATTGTCTCTCTGTGGTTGTACCTCCTTATTCTTTAGGTTTTTGTATTTTGCCTTCGGCTTCTGCTTTATCTTTAAATTCCTGGAGTTTTGCTTCAGCCTGAGCTTGAGAAAGCGGTCCGGTTAAGCGTCGAGGCTGGTTCGGATTTGTTACGTCAACGACATAATATGCGCCTTTGATGTATTGGACTTTAACTTTCAAGTGTGCAACTCTTGCTTTGCTTCCTAATTTTTCAGCTTTTACTGCGTTAGGATTGTCGTTAGGGGCGTATTTTTTGCCGTTCACGTCTACTGTAGGTAATACAAACTTGTCACCGACATAGAGGTTAGTGCCTCTTTCATAACCGCTGGCATCAAGCATTGCTGCCAGAATTTCGTTATATTCTTTTGTTCCGACTTTTACGCCGTATCTGCCTTCAACGATTGTTTTAGGGTTTTGTTTATATTTAATTTCGTGTGTAGGGAATTCTACATCCGGATCTTTTTCGATTTTGTAATCGTAGTATTCAGGCGGCTGAAGGTCCGGCAGCGGAATTGGTTCGATATGGACATCCAAGTCTGGTTGTGGAATTGGAAGCGGAGCCGGTTCCGGTTTAATTGGTTCAAGTTTTGGCGGTTTTGGTGATCTTTCTGCTACTTTCTTTCTTGCTTCAATTTCAGGTCCGCCGCCGTTATATTTAACATTTTTCATTGTAATTAATCCGCCGATTGCGCCTGTTACAAAGCCCATTGCAGCTGCTTTAAGCGGAACACTCCAGTCGAATTTATGTCTTGCGGTTGTAGTACCTTTGTATTCTTTTTCGCCTTTGTATTCTTCTTTTGTGTTATATTCTACATCGCCATAAGCTGTACCTTCGGCATGGTAACCGACTTGTCCATTAGCCTGATATCCAACCTGTCCGTTAGCTTGATATCCAACCTGTCCATTAGCCTGATATCCGACTTGTCCGTTAGCTTGATATCCAACAGAACCGTTAGCCTGATATCCGACTTGTCCGTTAACTTGGTAACCTGTGCTTCCGCTCACATTGTATCCAACAGTTCCATTAGCGGTGTAACCTGTGCTTCCGCTTACATTGTATCCAACAGTTCCATTAGCGGTGTAACCTGTACTTCCGCTCACATTGTAGTCAACGGTTCCGTTAGCAGTGTAGCCGACATTACCGCTTGCTGTGTAGTTTTCTGTACCGTTAGCCTGCCATGGTTTTTCAATGGTTCCATAGTCTTCTAGGTAACCATTTTCCCATTTTTCCCATGTTGCATCAACAGTACCGCTGGCACTCCAATCGACAGAGCCATTGTGCTGATATCCTACAGTTCCGTTATGTTGATACCCTCCAGCGCCGCTGGCAATCCAGTCACCAGTCCC
>USHE01000116.1 GCA_900554385.1 uncultured bacterium
TAATCAAGGCTATAACAGAAACGGCGGGTATAATCAAAACAGACCTCAGCAAGGCGGTTACAGGCGTGATAATCAAGGTTATAACAGACCCGGCGGATATAACCAAAATCGTCCTCAGCAAGGTGGTTATAACCGTCAAAGTTACGGCAGCAGAAGACCTCAACAGGGCGGTTTTAATAAAGGCGGATTTAATAAAAGACGTCCGATGAATAGAAATAAAGCCCCTAAACAACTTTTAGTAAGTAAAGAACAGTTGGAACAAATTGAATTGCTTTATAAGCTTATGCTTCCGCTTCCAAATCCGGATGCACATGAGGTTATCGGTGAAAAAATAGGTTTAGAACCAAGAAAAGTATTTTTCGGAATTAACCTTGTTCGTCAAAAGATGATGCTTCCGAAATTGCCGTTCCCTAAACGTAAACTTGCAATTTCTCCAGATCAGCTTTTCGCAATTAAAAATCTTTATGAGCCATTGCTTCCATTGCCTCCAATAGGATGTCATAAAATTATTGCAGCCCAATTGAAAATGGATGAATGGAGAGTTCACGTTGGTATCGGCTTAATTCGTTCTCAAATGGGCTTACAGCGTTGGAATCAGGAAAGAGAAGATTGCCCAGAAGAATTTAAAAACCAGAGTAAGGCAGTTGCAGAACCTGTGGTAGAAGAAGCTCAAGCTGTGGAAGTTCCCGCTGAAGACGCTCCGGAGGTTGCTGAAAAACCTAAACGTGGCAGAAAACCAAAGAAAGTTGAAGAACCTGCGGAATAATGAGCAAATTCGTTTCTGTTGGTAAAATTCTTAACTTTCATGGAATTCAAGGAGAGGCAAAAGTTGGCTTTTCTAAAGGGCAAGAAGATTTTTTGCTTTCTTTGGATGTCGTTTTTGTGAAAAAAAATAATGAATATCTTCCGCTCAAGGTCGTGCGTTCGAGGTTAAATAAGACTTTTGCCCTTATTAAGTTTGAGGGAATTAATTCAATCAACGATTTAATGGAGTATAAGGGCGAGCTTCTCTTTGTTGAAGAAGATACAATTCGAGAAAAGCTTGAGGAAGATGAATTTTTAATAGATGAACTTGTAGGGCTTTCTGTCTTTGATACTGAAGATAAAAAACTTGGATTTGTCGTAGGGGTTTCAAATAACGGGGCAAATGATTTGCTTTCGGTTAAGACAAATTCTAAAAAAATATGCCTTGTGCCGTTTGTAAAGGCAATTGTCGTGAATGTCAGCATTAAGGATAAAAAAGTTGTTATTAATAATTTAGAAGGACTTTTAGAATGAAGTTTGATGTAATGACACTTTTCCCTGAAATGATTGAGAGCTACTGCGGATTTAGTATCCTGAAACGTGCGTGTGAATCCGGGGTTATATCTGTTAATACCGTTAATCCACGGGATTTTACGCTTGATAAGCATAAAAAAGTTGACGATACTCCTTACGGCGGGGGCGCAGGAATGGTTTTAATGGCTCAACCTTATGTTGATGCTTATGAAAGTATTGAGCAGTGTGCAAATTCAATTACAGTAATGCTTACACCGCAGGGTAAACCTTTAGATGATAAATTGGTTAACGATTTGGCTAAGTATGAGCAAATTATTATGATGTGCGGTCATTACGAAGGGTTTGACGAAAGAATAAGAGATATTATAAAACCGAAAGAAATTTCTATTGGGGATTTTGTTTTGACAGGCGGAGAACTTCCTGCGTTGTGTCTAATGGATGCAGTTAGCAGAAAGATTGACGGAACTCTTGGAAAAATTGCTTCTGCGGATGAGGATAGTTTTGCGGACGGACTTTTGGAATATCCACACTACACAAAACCTCGTGAATACAGAGGGTTAGTCGTTCCGGAGGTGCTGCTAAACGGAAATCATAAAGAAATCGCTGATTTTAGGCTTAAACAATCCATATTACGCACAAAGGAAAAACGTCCGGATTTGTACGAGAAATATTTAAATCCGGAGGGCTAAATATTACTTAAATCTGGAGTTAAGCGGATCGGGACGTCCTATGCCTATGATGTCACGCACAAATTTTATGCCGCCGTAGGCAAGCAAGCCTATGCCGGCACCTTTACAGATTTTTCCGTGTTTTTTAGCACTAGCCAGAAGTGCGGTTAGCCCCAGACCCAAAGGTACAACTCCGGCAATAAGCATATCTCCGACTCCGCTAAAATATCCTGCTGCAGAGTTAAAGAAATTTAAGAAATTATTTTCCAGTTCAATATTGAATATTTTTTTCTTAATTTTGGTTTGAATTGTGCTGGGTTCTGTGAGGTATAAGGTGTTATTAGCCGCACTTGCAGTTCTGTTTGCTTCGGCAGTTTGAGAGTAGGTGTCGGCTTTGAGTTTTCCGATAACATGTGCATCATAAGCGACCATACCTACAGTGGCTGCGCCTGCAGCTTTTGCAAGGTATTTTCCGTAATTGTTTTTTATAGCTGTTGTTATGTTAGAAAGTCGAAATGCCATTTGTTACCTACTTGTTAGCTTCTGTTTTATTTGGTTTATCTTTCACTTCAAATTCTTTTTCTACAGTTTTGCCTGCCATTTTTAACAGAATATTGGTTGCTGTTTTTGCATCTTGTCCGTAGTTTGTTTCTCCTGTTTGCATTTTTTGAAGAACTCCTGCAGTGTAATCGTTACCGATGCATTGTCTTGAATCCAAAATCCCTTACGCAAGCATTTTTATAGGCTGGTAAGGGTCTTGAAGCAATTTATTTACAAGAGCTGTAAGCGCAGGATCTTCTTTTCGGGAGTCATCTTCCTGTAATCTTGCAATAACCTCTTTTGCACCCATCATTCGAACTTCTTTATCTTGATTATTCAAGTAATTTTCTAATGTTTTAATATATTCATCCGTTAGTTGAACAATTTGTCTTTTTTCAGTTTTTTTAGGTTCTTCCTTTTGGGTTTCTGTTGCTTGAGTTGGCTGATTTTGAGTGGTTGTATTATTAAATTGCTGGGTATAATAATTTGGAGGATAGCATCCTGTAGGAGCTTGTCCTGTTTGATAAGACGGAGCATTTACGTTATAAACAGGTGACGGACCTCCCGGAGCTGCTACTGACGGATTAAATATTTGAATATTTACGCCTGCTTAGTTCGGGTTTTGAGGAGGAATTGTCACCGTTGGCTGTGTTGCGTAATTCTGTTGAACAGCCTGTTGAGGTGCGTTTTGCACAACCTGTTGAGGCTGAGCCTGTACTATTGGTTTTGGTTGTATTGCCGTTTGATTTTGTTGAACTGAATTTTGCATATAATACTACCTTTTCACTACCTAATATATAAAAGTATTGTGATATAAATTAATTGCGTATTTTTTTACTATTTTAAGAAATGTTACAATGGTTCCTGAATATTGGCATGACGCACTATAATGAAATTATGGGTAGTTATGAAGAAAGTTATTTAAATAAGCGTCCACAATCTCTTTGTCACATGTGCGGCAGGTGCTGCAGGGTGGTTACTACATCCAAAACATACTGTGAATTAAAATATCTTGAAGCTCAGGGTGATGAGGGGGCAGTTGATTTTTTAAAGATATTTGTACCTTATGCCACGATAGATGATGCCCGCAGGGTTGATAAGGAACTTGTTGATAATGTGCTTGAAAAAATGGCGGAAGCAGATGATTTTGATATAAATAAGGTTACTTTCTATGGCTGCAAATATCTCACTGATGAAAATACCTGTCCTATTTATGAAGAACGTCCTGCACTATGCAGACATTGTCCGTCTACGCCGTGGGCAATTGTTCCTCCGGGATGCGGATTTGAGGCGTGGCTATTCCTTAAACGTGAGGAGGCTAAGCAAAAAGTTCGCAAGGCAAAAGAAGATTATCTGGAACTTCAGCTTTTAAAATCAAAAACTAAAGATCCAGATAACCTTAGAAAAATTGAATCTGTTGAAAATAAAATTAAACATACTATTGAACTCTATAAAAAATACGGTTCTGAAAACTGGTAAATTTTTAGCGGACTGATAATTTATCCAGTTTTGTTCTGTAAAAGTCCGTGTTAATGTTTAATTTATCTCCAATATCGAGAAGCATTTCCACAAGACGCTTATCATTAGAACGTTTTGATTGAACGCTTAGTTCTATAATTTCGTTAATTCTGTGATAGATTTTTGTGAAGTACGTATTTTGAGCTTCTGAAATATCGATTTCAAGTTCAAGTTTTTGTGCGTATTCAAAAAGCTCCAGCAAAACTTCTGCCTGTTGTATTTCAAACCCGTAAATAAGCCGGTTCAGGTTCTGGATAATTTTTTTTGAGAATATGTTATTAGAAACTGATTTATCCAATTTTATTCCCATTTTTTTAGCTTCAAAATTGATATCTGTTGCCTGCTGGGTTATGCTTGGGTCTACAAATCCGCCGGAATGCATTATTAAGTCGTTAAATTTACGGCTAAGCGCATATCCTGCAGAAATCTTAAATTCGTCAGGTATTGCAAGTCCGAGGTTCTGCATGTGATAAATTGAACCCTTGCCTTCTTCGTACATTTCTTCGTATGTTCTGGCAAATTTTTGCATTTTATCTTTCAGAAGTATTTGCAATATTTTTCTGCGTTCTTCTATAAAGATATCTTTCAGTGTAAAGTATTCTTTGCCAAAGAATTCGTCTAATGCTCTAATGATTTCCGTCAGAGGGTTAAGCAGGAATGTTTTTATGAGTTCTGCTTTCATTTTGTTATATTCTGTTTCATCCGAGAATTCTTTTATTGCGCAGTGGAAATCTCCTGCAGAATACTGCATAAGGGCAAACATAAGGTTCGATTTTTGAAGTGTAATTTTTGATTGAACCTCAATATGACCTACTACAAAGCTGGAATTTCCTTTTTGAACTTTTTGATAATCCTGTTTTGTAACTTTATAGCAATAAACATATTCTTCATCTTCAAAATCCTGATAAAGAGATGATACTGCCCATAAGCTGGCGATTTGTTTTAGAGTTATAATTGATGGTTTCACAAATCGTTCAAAAATATCTTTGCCGTTTCCGTATTCTGCTATGTTACTTTTTGCTTCTGCAAGAATTTCAAGAAAATGTTTTTCAAGAGCTTTTTTGGTAAATGAGGATGCTAATTGCATAGCACGGGCTGCATATTTCATTATTTGAACGGTTTCAATTCCAGAAATTTCAGAGAAGAACCAACCGCAGCTTGTGTACATTAAGAGAGCCTGACGCTGGATTTCCAAAAGTTCCATAGCTTTAACTTTCTGGTTATCCGTTAAATCAGGGAGAAAATTATCCCGTTGGAATTTATTAACAGCGTGGCTTCCTCGGTCAAGAATAACTGCAATATAGTTATTTCTTGCTTCCCAAGGATTTGAGAAATACTTAGCACCTTCTGTTTCGTAAATTTTAGAAAGTTCATCTCGTAAGTAGTCGAGGGCT
>USHE01000117.1 GCA_900554385.1 uncultured bacterium
TGGCATTATAAGCCGTTACAGTTCCCTCGCCCCTTGCGGGAGAGGGTTAGGGTGAGGGGTAAATTAGCTTTTACCTTGGCGGAGGTTCTAATAACCCTCGGTATAATCGGAATAGTTGCATCGATGACTATGCCAACATTAATAGGCAAATATAAGAAAAAAGAACTGGCAAATAGAGCAAAAGTTGCTTATTCAATATTGTCGCAGGCAATAAAGCTATCAGAAGTTGAAAATGGAGAAGTCAAGTATTGGGATACATCCCCTGGCGGCGGACATGGTTTTGAAAACACGAGATTGTTTGATGAAAAGTATATTCTACCGTATTTGAAAGGGTATAAATATTGTGCTTCAGGAAAATCGGAAGAAGCTGTTAAAAAGTGTGGGTTGGCTGCTTTCTCAGCTTCTCATACATATTTTTTAAGCAATGGTGTTGCAATATCAGCTCAACCTTCTGCATCACCAACTCACGAAGCGAATTTTGTATTAAATTTAGACATGGATGTTAATGGACCTCAAGGTCCAAATCGTATGGGCTATGATCAATTTCAATTCTATTTGTACAGGGAGTATGGGAATTTTGCACCAATATCTGAGGTTGCAGCTTTGACGAGGGAAGATATACTTCGTGGGAAAAATGTTATGATAGACGGAGATATGCATTATGTTGCCTGTAAAAAATCAAAAACAGAAGATAACGATATTTATTACCGCCACGGCTGCACAGCTTTGCTAATGATGGATGGCTTGGAGTTTAAAGACGATTATCCGTGGTAGTCATCTATTCGTAAGTTTAAGAAGTAAATATTGTTGCATAAATAGATTCCGAAACAAGTTCGGAATGACGAACAAGCAATGCGTCACCCTGAACTTGTTTCAGGGTCTTTAGTTGCAGAAGTTGTGGAAACTGACAAATATTTTCAGCTTCAAGATGATATCGATATTAACCTTAAGCCTCGCCGATTTAAGTTCGGAATCTTTTACAATTAAAATCTTAGTATTCCTGAATTATTATTTTTTCCTTAAGTTTCTGTAAATTTTTCTATGTCCATGCTAAAATCAGGGCATATAGTACCAACTTTGGAGAGGAAAATTTTATAATGCTTGATTTTTTATTGAAAATACTCGGCGATCCTAATGAAAAAAAGATTAAAAATATGATGGGGATTGTTGACCATATAAACGCTTTAGAACCTCAGTTTGCGGCAATGAGTGATGATGAGCTGCGTGCAAAAACGGATGAATTTAAAGAAATTCTCGCAAAACGTCCGACATCAAAAGATTTTAAAACTGATAGAAAATTAGAAAAAGAAGCTCTGGATAAAATTTTGCCCGAAGCTTTTGCAACGGTCAGAGAGGCAGGAAAAAGAGTTTTAAATATGCGTCACTTTGATGTTCAGTTAATCGGCGGATATTTTCTTCATAACGGGCATATTGCAGAAATGAGAACCGGTGAAGGTAAGACTCTTGTTGCAACCTTGCCGGCATATTTGAATGCTTTAACCGGTAAAGGGGTTCACGTAATTACGGTCAACGATTATCTTGCAAAACGTGACAGCGACTGGATGGGTAAAATTTATAAGTTTCTCGGCTTGTCTGTCGGTGTAATTCTTTCTGGCGGAAGAACTATGGAAGATTTTGCCGCTAAAAAAGCTGCGTATGACTGTGATATCACTTACGGGACAAATAATGAATTCGGGTTTGATTATTTGCGTGATAATATGGCGCAAGCTCCGGAAGCTCTTGTTCAAAGACCTTATAATTATGCCATTATCGATGAAGTTGACAGTATTTTGATTGATGAAGCAAGAACTCCGCTTATTATAAGCGGTCGTCTTGATAAATCAGCGGAATTGTATAAGCTTATGGCACAAGTTGCTCCTCAACTTTCAAAGGATAAAGATTATGAAGTTGATGAGAAAAATAAAAACGTAATTTTGACAGAAGACGGTATTGACCACGCTCAGGCAATTTTGCAGATAAAAGATTTGTTTGATATTAATACTCAATACGCCCACCATTTGCTGCAAGCATTAAAAGCTAAGGAACTTTTTATTAGAGATACTGATTACGTTGTTAGAAACGGCGAAATTATGATTGTCGACGAGTTTACAGGAAGATTGATGGAAGGCCGCCGTTGGTCGGATGGTTTGCATCAGGCTATTGAAGCAAAAGAAGGCGTTCAAATTCAAGATGAAACTCAAACTCTTGCAAGTATTACTTTCCAAAACCTTTTCAGACTTTATCCAAAACTTTCCGGTATGACTGGTACAGCAATGACAGAAGAAGCTGAATTTGGAAAGATTTATAACCTTGAAGTAACTACAATCCCGACAAACAAACCTGATATCAGGAAAAATTACCCTGATGTTATCTATAAAAATGAACGTGCTAAATTTAATGCTGTTGTTCAGGATATTATTGCACAGCACAAAATTGGCAGACCGGTACTTGTCGGTACAATTAGTATCGAAAAATCTGAATATGTGTCGCATCTGCTTTCCCAGTGCGGAATTAAGCATAATGTATTGAATGCTAAACACCACGAAAAAGAAGCTTACATTATTGCACAGGCAGGTCGTGTAGGAGCAGTGACAATTGCAACAAATATGGCAGGTCGTGGAACAGATATTCTTTTAGGCGGTAATGCAGAGTATCTTGCAAAAGAAGAATTGGAAAGTCAGGGTATTACTCCTGAAACTACGGAGGATTACGAAGAAAAGAAAAATCAGGCAATGCTTTCTGCAAAACAAATAACCGAAGCCGAACACGCAAAAGTTGTTGCAGCAGGCGGACTTCACGTAATCGGTACAGAACGCCACGAATCCCGTCGTATTGATAACCAGTTAAGAGGTCGTGCGGCACGTCAGGGCGACCCTGGTTCTACCCGTTTCTTCCTTTCGCTTGAAGATAATCTTATGAGAATATTCGGCGGTGATAAAATTACAAGTCTTATGAATGCTTTGAATGTAGAAGAAGACCTTGCCATTGAACACCCGTTGATTACGCGCCAAATTCAATCTGCTCAGAAAAAAGTTGAAACCTACCACTTTGACATAAGAAAAAGTGTTCTTGAATACGATGATGTTATGAATATTCAGCGTGAAAAATTCTATGCTCAGCGTCGCAAAGTATTGTTCGGACATAATTTGAGCGAAGATATTTATTATATGATAGAAAAAGAAATTGATAGAATGCTAAAAGCTTATATTTCACCTGAGCAAAATCCGGAAGAATATATCTTTGAAGATTTGCAAGTAATGATAAGAGAACTTCACTCTATTATTCCTCAATTGTCAGGAGTGTCTGTTTCTGATGTTCAAGGATTGAGATTTGACGCAATCTACGATAAAATTAAAAACCTTGCAATTGAAGCTTACAGAAACCATGAGGAAGAAGTTATTAATTTCTATAATCAGGTTGTAGAACAATATGACGCAAACTTTGTTCCGCAGGAAGCTTTCAGCGATAATAATGTTATAAGAAATCTTGAAAAAGATATTCTTTTGCGAGTAGTTGATAACAAGTGGATTGACCACCTTCACAATATAGATATGCTGAGAGAAGGTATCGGCTTGAGGGCTTATGGTCAGAAAGATCCTTTGATTGAATATAAACGAGAAGCTTATGATTTGTTTAATAAAATGATGTTTGAAATTCAGGGAGATACAGTAAAACACTTGTTTAGAACAAAATTCGGTGTGCAGGTTGTCGGACCGGATGACGGTTTGGTATAAACTAGTGTATTATAGCTTTAATAATTTTATAAACTTCGGGTATTTTATCCGGAGTTTTGTTTAGCATGGAATTAATCTCTATTAATAAGGTTTCATTATCTTTTTGATGTCCGAAATTAAAGAGTTCGGCAGGCTCAACTTCAAGAGCATTAATTATTTTTTCCAATGTTTCGGCAGTGCAGAAGTTATCCCCTGTTTCAATGTAGCTTAGGGCGTTTTGAGATATCTCAACAAGCTCAGCAAGTTTTTCTTGCGAAAGACTTCTTTGTTTTCTTAGTTCTTTAATTCTAGTTCCTAAACTTTTTTTTATATCCATATAACCTCTCTACCATGATAAGCATAATTCTTCCAAATAATAATAAATCTATAATTATTAAAATCTTGAAAAATATAATTAACCATGATATATATAATTAAAAATGATAAAATGTTGCTTAAATATCATGGAGGAGAAATATGAAAAATGGCTTTACCTTGGCAGAAGTGCTAATAACGCTTGGGATAATAGGCATAGTTGCGGCTATGACTCTGCCAGTTTTAATAAACCATTATAAAAAACGTGAAACAGTTGAGAAATTAAAGGCTTCTTATTCTATACTGAACAATGCTTTGGAAAGTGCTAAAGTAGATTATGGTACCGATATTAAAAATTGGAACTTATCTCCTTATGATGATCCTATTCAAAATTCTGATTATTTTGCGGAACACTATTTGTTGCCGTATTTAAAAGTTGTAAAGGACTGCAAAGAATCTACTGAAAATAAGTGTGGTTTTTTAGAAACAGCATTAAACAAACTTTCACTAACATCTTTTAGAACCGGCAGATCTTTTGTTTTGGCAAATGGAGCCTTTATTGTTGTCTATACCCAGAAAGATAATGAAAACAAGCGGAATAATATTTATATAAAAATTAATATAAATGGAGTTAATTCCAGAACCACAATTGTAGGGCGTGATATTTTTGTATTGCAGTTGGGCGGTGCACGCATGAAACAAAATTGGAATAAGTTATATCCTTATGCTTACTCTATAGGATCAAAGAGAGATATCTATAAAACTATGGATGGCACAGGTTGTAATAAAAATGGAAACGGGAGTACCTGTTTTAGTCTAATCTTGCACGACGGTTGGCAAATTAAGGATGATTATCCTTGGTAATAGATTTTTGCTTTTAATTTTCTATGTTTGAGGTATCATAATTCTATAGGAATTGAAAGAAAAGGAATTAAAATGTTAAGAACTGGAATTGTCGGACTGCCGAATGTAGGAAAATCAACTTTGTTTAATGCTTTGACCAGTGCAAAAAATGCTCAGAGCGCAAATTACCCGTTTTGTACTATTGAACCGAATGTCGGTGTTGTTACAGTTCCGGATGAAAGATTAGAAATTCTTGCAAAACTTTGTAATACTAAAGAAATTATACCGACAGCAATTGAGTTTGTCGATATTGCAGGGCTTGTAAAAGGTGCAAGTAAAGGTGAAGGTTTAGGTAACCTGTTTTTGCATAATATCAGAGAAGTTGATGCTATTATTCTGGTTGTAAGATGTTTAGATGAACCGA
>USHE01000118.1 GCA_900554385.1 uncultured bacterium
TACTGTTTAACTTTTCAGAATGCGGCAAGCCCAGTGCGTGACCTATTTCGTGAAGCATTACTCTGTAGTATTCGTCATCTGTGAGTATTCTTTTGTATAAGTTCTTATTTGCAAGTTGTATATCAGCTTTTAAAATTTCAACCGGTTCTCCTGCAAGTGTTTTGTATTCTGTTCTGCAAATCCCGACAGCCTGTCCGGGAAGCTGTTCTACAAAATCTGCAGTCATATCAGCATTATTCGGGGTATCAACAAATTTAAATGTGACAAATCTGTTTGTTGCAGACTGCCACCTCCCAAAAGCTTTTTTCATTATGTACTTTTTAGGGTTTTGGGTTATGTATACGGTAAAATCCGTTTTTTCCCATCGTAAATCTGCGTAAGTACTAAGCTGACTTAGTACAAGTATAAGGACTAATATTAAAAATTTTTTCATAAAAACTCTCTACTACATTTCTTTATACTAGAAGTGCATATCAAATTTTGGAGGCATTCCGTTAATCTTTTCATCTTCAAGACGCATTGCTGAACCTAGGTTGAAACTTTCAGCGAAAGCCTTATTCATTTCATAAGTAATATCTCCGTTGAAGACTTTTTCATTTTCTTCAAGGAAGTTAAACAAAGGCTCAACCGGTGATTTTACAATATTTGTTAGAGTTCCTTCGGCTAATTTCATTGTCTTTTCGCCGATTTCCGGAACTTTTATGTTAAATCCGAACGGTTTATATGGTCTGTTAAATGAAGCACCTGTATCTGTCATTACTCAATACCCTTATTTTGACTTAAGAACATTTAGGATATCGGTATTTTTAATCAGAAAATTCAGTGTTTTGTTTAAACTTTTACAAATTGTAATAATATTTTTTTTAATTCGGATGTATCGATATGCACATCACCCTCTGTTAGAAAGACTTTTGCCTGTTTTATTATATCAAACGGATCAATTTCTCCGTCTTTTGCGGCTTTGATAATTTCATCTAAATATTTTTGAGGGTTGTCTTTTGCAAATTTTTTGAGAAATTCAGAGAGTTTTGTGTGCATACGTTTGTTATTATCTCGTTCGCAGGCTAAAGCCCAGTTTCCCATAGAGTTAATACCGCCATCGTGGCTAGGTTTGATGTGTTCAATGGTTGCAACTGACGGACGAAGCAGGTTGTAGCCTATTGTTTCTGAATCTGCAAGGTGGTGCTTTGCGATAAACGAGTTTTTGTTTGATGCCGAATCCGGGAGTTTTTTCGCTATATCTGTTAATTTGTAATAAATATCTGTTTTTTCCATTCCTTCCAGTTCTTTAACAAGATCCATTTGAAATGCTTTATTGCTGAATTGCATTACTATAGGTTTTTCAAGAAGCATATTTCTTGAGATTTTGCATAGATACTTTATGTCATCTCTATCAAGCTTTTCTCCAATTTGTTTGATTTTATTAATTACAAACAATTGTATATCTTTTTTAATTAAATTGTGGGCGGCTAATTTATTATTTGGGTCAAGTTTTGCGATATTTTCGGCATATTCCCTTGTTATACCGAACCTTTCTGCCTTGAAGTTCGGGTTTTGGATTGCTTCTGCCATGTTACGGATAAACGCTTGTCTGAGTCCTTTATCATTTGATGAGCTAAGTATTATAATAGGCAGACTGTTATTTTCAAGCTGGACTTTTTTGCGTTGTGATTGAATTGCCATAACTAATTTTCGGCATTTGTCGGAATTTAGTTTGGATGTAAATATTTTTTTTAAGATATATTCAGGAATTTCTTCATTCGGATTTTCAAAAGAAGGGTGATTTATGCTTTCAGCAAGGTTAATGAGCATACTTTTATTGTTGCTGTTGCTCATTGTTTCTGTCATTTTCTTTATTTTGTATTGAAAATCGTCGCTGTTGAATTTTTCAATATGCGGAATTTCCAGTAATTTATACCGTTGTAATTCAAGAAATTCCCGAAATTTGGGTTTCCGTTCTTCAGGTAAATTGTAAGCCGTTCGTAGAAATTCCATAAATATAGGTTTTTGAGAGCGGCGTAAATTTTTAAGAGAATCTTTATACATTAACCTTATAACTCTTGATAAGTTTGTCTGCGGTGCGTCTTTTGCATACTGTTCAATTATTTCAAACACCTCTCTGTTTCCGGGTTTAAGTGTATCTTTGTAGGGTTGTACCTTATCTACAAAATCTTTTATGTTTCCGCTGAATACTCCGCGGTTTTTCATGTCATAAAAATCTTTTAAACTAAGCATAGGAAGTCCGCAATACGGGCAATGTATGGTTCTTGTTCCTGCTAAATCTCTAAATTTGCCCTTTGTTTTTATATACTTTTGATGTTCAAAAGTATCTGGATGTTGGATAAAAGAGTTTGGGGAGGGATAATCCGCTTGTTTTCGCTGTGAGCGACCTACTCCCATAAAATTGATATATGGTAATATGTTTATTTTCGTAATTTGCATATTATATTAAATCTCCTCATAAAAAAAATTGACAGTTCGTAAAGAAACGTAACTGTCAATTTTAACTTAGCCCATTGGCGGCGGTTGGAAGTATAACGGTTTTAGTTTGTGCCAATCGCCATCCGAAATCTTTTGTACCGCGAGATCAGCAAGAATTTCTCCAAGTGGAAATTCTTCTTCCTGATACGAAATACCGCCTAATAAAGGTTTGAGTTTGTTATCTGTTATTATGTTATATTTCCCATTCGCAATTATTTCCTGAACTTTTTCAAGCTGGACTGCGCCTTTTATTTCTCCGTCGACATACAGGTATGCAGCATTTTTTCTTGCATCTGTCGCTACGAGCGGGTTTTCCCCTGCGCATTTTGCAAGTATTTCTAAAGTCGAAACCCCTTTTACTTTACATCCGAGCTGCTGCGCCATTACTCTTGCAACCGTTGTACAGGCTCTTATACCCGTAAAACTGCCAGGTCCGACATTTGTTGCGATGAGGTCGATATCTTCAGGTTTTATATTATTCTTGCTTAAAACTTCTTGAATTGTAGAGATTAAAAACGCTGAATGATATTTCCCGCCCTGATTTTCAACAATTTCAGAGGCGAGTATATTATCGTCCTTTTTTAAAACAACGTACATTTTGTCCAGGCATGTGTCAAATGCTAAAATTATCATTTTTGTAATTCCTCTATTATTTTTATATTATCACAACCAAAGCCTTCAAGGGAATATTTTCTTGAATCATCATCTTCGTATGTGACATTAATTTTTATATGGTTAAAAGGAATTTCGTCCTGAGAAAATTCTGCCCATTCCACAAAGGTTACCTGTTTCCCTTCAGAGTATTCCCGAAGTTCATCGACAATTGTTTTAACGCCTTCATTTTCCAGTCTGTAAAGGTCAAAGTGGTATATAGGTATACTGCCAGTATGATATTCGTTTAGGATTACGAAACTTGGGCTTGTAACTTTTTCTTTAACTTCCAGTGCGTCTGCAACGAGTTTTACAAATGCTGTTTTTCCCGCTCCGATTTCTCCGTATAGACTTATAAAACATCCGTTTTGTATAAGCTTTGCAAATTGTTCTGCTAATTCTTTTGTATCATCAAGAGTTTGACATATCTTTTCGTACTTCATATTTTATCCCTTATATACAATTAGCTTATTTCTTCCGGTTCCTTTTGCTTCGTAGAGTGCCTTATCTGCATTTATAAGCAAATCCTGATTTTTGTCCGAGCTTTTAAACTGATAAACCCCGAGGCTTATTGTAATTTGTATAGTTTTTGTATCGTTTTGAGAATTTACTTTTTCAATATCGATTAATTTATTTTCGACTGCTTTTCTAAGACGTTCGGCAACCATAACATCCTCGTCTTTTTCAGTGAATGGCAGCAGTATCGCAAATTCTTCGCCGCCGTATCGCGCTGCAATATCGTATTCTCTAAGTTGAGAACGCATGATTTTAGCAACGGTCTTTAATATAAAATCGCCTGCTGCGTGTCCGTAGGTGTCATTAACTCGTTTAAAATAGTCGATATCCACCATTATTGCGCATAGCGATGTATGTTTACGTTTTGCACTTGATATTTCCTGCTTTATACGTTCTTCCATCTGGCGTCTGTTGTAAAATCCGGTCAACGCGTCAAGAGTTGCGTGTTTTAAAATTTCTGCATAAACATTTGCTCTATTTATGGTTGTAGATGCCTGTGCCGACAGTTCGCTCAAGTATTCGATTTCCTGCTTGTTCAGAGGGCTGTCTGTACTTTTTGTTACTATGCAGCCAATTTGAGAATTTTCATTTATCAGAGGGAAATAACCTGTTTTTTTATCTTCACTGAATGTTATATTTCCGTTGGTTTTTGTCAGGCTCGAAATAATATTATTGTCAAGGCATGAAGATGGCCAGCTTAATTTAAATTTTCCGTTTTCTTTTAAGAAAATGTACACAAGATGATTTGATATAAGCTTATCAATAATCTCTCCAATAATAGGGATAATATAGTTAAGCTCGTATTGGGTTTCGATAATTTTGGCAATATTTTTCATCCCGTCATGGAATTCAACGCTTTTTCTCATTTCATCGTTAAGTTTTAATTTCTGGATTTTGAGTTTAATAATAGCAGACGCTATTTCAAGAAAGTCTTTTTCATCCTCTGAAAGGTTATTTTGGGCGGAATACTCCTCAAGCAGCGCGGAAACATCTTCCGGGTCTGAGTAATCTTCCAGAGATTGTGATAAGTTTTTAAGCTTTTTTAAAATTTGCATCAGCCCTCTAATTTTTGCATTAATTCATCTGAAATATCAAAGTTGGCGTATACATTTTGAACGTCGTCGTGTTCTTCGATTTTGTCCAGAAGTTTTAAAATCTGGTCAGCCGTTTTTTCATCGGTAACTTCTACTGTGTTTTGAGGAATGCGTGTAAGCTCAGCGGTTTCACTTTTAAAGCCTTCTTTTTCTAAACCTTCAACCACAGTTTGGAAGTTTTCTACTGTTGTTAAAACTTTATACTGTTCATCTTCTTCTGTAACATCAAGAGCGTCAAGATTAATTGCGGCTTCAAATAATTTGTCAAAATCAACATCGCTGTTGAAGGTAACAACACCGCGCTGATCAAACATCCAGCCTACGCAGCCTGTTGCACCTAAACTTCCGTTGTATTTTGTAAAATAGCTTCTAATATCGCCGGCAGTTCTGTTTCGGTTATCTGTCATTGCTTCTATAACAACGGCAACCCCGCCCGCTGCGTAACCTTCGTAAGTTAATTCTTCGTAATTTTCTGCAGCACCCGCACCTGCGCCTTTTTCGATAGCTCTTTTAATATTATCATTCGGAAGTCCTGCTGCTTTAGCTTT